>JBOHYV010000016.1:0-16993 GCA_050738135.1 Rhodanobacteraceae bacterium
CGTGCGCTGCCGTCGGCGCGACATCACGGACTTGTTCCTCGGTACCGGACTGGGTGCGCGCAGCTACTCCATCATCGAGCAAGGCGTGATTTCCGACATCGTCGAATCGCGGCCCGAACAGTTGCGCGTGCATCTGGAAGAAGCCGCCGGCGTGTCGCGCTACAAGGAGCGTCGCAAGGAAACCGAAAGCCGCATCAAGGCCACGCGCGAAAACCTCGATCGCGTCAAGGACGTGCGCGAGGAAGTCGAGAAGCAGCTCGATCACCTGAACCGGCAGGCGCGCGCGGCCGAACGCTGGAAGAAATTGAAAGAGGAACGCAGCTTGCGCGAGGCCGAATTGCGCGCGCTGGACTATCGGTCGGTGAACGCCCAGCTGGAAGTACATCGACAGGCGTTGCGCGAAGCCGAAACCGCGCTGGAAGGCAAGCTTGCTGCGCAGCGCCATCTCGAAGCCGAAATCGAAACCGGCCGCGAAGCGCACCAGTACCACACCGAGGCCATGAATGCGGTGCAGGCCGAGGTCTATCAGGTCGGAGCCGAGCTCGCGCGGGTCGAACAGCAGATCAAGCACCATCGTGAAATGCTGGAGCGGCTGCAGCACGACCGGGAGGAATCGGAGCGCGCTTGGACGGAACTGGCCGACCAAATCAAGGCCGACAGCGCCCGGCACGATGAATTGCAAAGCGCGATCGGCGCGGCGGAACCCGAAACCGGTCGACTGCGCGACGCCGAAGCACACGCCGCGCAGGCTCTGAACGAAGCCGAAGCCGCGCACGCCGCGTGGCAGCAACGCTGGGAATCCCACAGCGGACAGACCGCATCGACCTCGCGCGAAGCCGAAGTCGAACGCACCCACATCGATCATCTCGACAGGCAGGCGCTGGATCTTTCGCGCCGGCGCGAAGTTCTTCGCAATGAGCGCAGGAATTACGATCTGGATGCGCTCGCGGCTGCAACCGCGGGGCTGGTTGATGAGCACGCGCTATGCCAGTCGCAGGTCGAAGCCCACACGCAAAGCATGGACAACCACAAGGCCGACGCCGAGCGCCTGCTGGGCGAGGAACGCCAGGCGCAAACCTGGCTGGCGGAAGCCAACGCGCAGAAGCAAAGCCTGCGCGGCAGGATCGCTTCGCTGGAGGCATTGCAACGCGCCGCGCTGGGTCACGATCGCGATGCCGCGCGTGAATGGTTGCAGCAAACCGGATTGGCCGACGGCGAGCGCCTCGGTGCGCGGCTCAAGGTCGGCAACGGCTGGGATCGCGCGGTGGAAACCGTGCTGGCCGGAATGCTGGAAGCGGTATTGGTGGACGATGCCGCGCGTCACGCCGGCGAGCTTGCGGAGGTCGCCAGGACCGATATCACCCTGATCGGCAGCGATGCAGCCCTGAGCCTGGATACGGCCGGCACGCTTGCCGCCGAGGTGGAAGGGCCGGCCGCGGCGCGCGCGCTGCTGGCGCAGGTGTGCACCGCCGGTTCGTTGGAGGAAGCCCGCACGCTTGCATCGACGCTGGCGCCCGCGCACACCGTCATTACCCGCGAAGGCGTGTGGCTCGGCCCCGGCTTCGCGCGGGTGCGGCGCGCCGAAGGCGGGCAGGTCGGCGTGCTGACGCGTGAGCGCGAGCTGCACGACGCGCAGGCGGAGCTCGCAGCGATCGAAAAACGCATTGCCGAACTGCAGGAGCGCCAGGCCGAGGTGCGCGATCAGCGCCGCGCCGCGGAACAGGCTCGTGATGACGCACAACGCGACCTGTACGGCGCGCACCGACGGCTGTCGGAGCTGGCCGGCGAAATGCAGAGTCGCGAGGGACGCATCGACAGCGCCAGGGCGCGCCTTGCCGCGATCGACGGTGAGCACGCCGGGATCGAATCCGCGCTGGCCGAAAACGAACAGTTGTTGCAAGCCGCGCGCGCGCGCATGCAAACGGCGGTTGCCAGCATGGGCGAGCACGAGCAGGCGCGTGTTGCGCTGGAATCCGAACGCCGGCAACTGCTGGAGCGCCGCGAGGCCACGCGTGCCGACGCGCAGGAAGCTTCGGACACCGCGCATCGTCATGCGATCGCGCTCGAATCCAGACGCGTCACCCTGGCCGCGCTCGAGGAGTCACTCGGCCGGATGCAGGCGCAGCGTGATCAGCTGGAAAGGCATCGCAACGAGCTGGATCGGCGGCTTGCGGAAGGCGGCGACCCGGTCGCCGCGCTGGAACAAGAGCGCCAGGTCTGCCTTGAGCAACGCTTGACGGTGGACAGGAAACTTGTGGATGCGCGGCGCGTGGTGGAGGAATCCGCCAATGCCCTGCGCGAGCACGAACAGGCGCGGCACGTTGTCGAGCAAGCCATGGCCGGGGAGCGCGACGCGCTGGAAAAGCTGCGCCTGGATGAGCAGAGTCAGCGCCTGCGCGCCGAACAACTGGCGGAAGCGATCCACGACGTCGGCCTCGAGATCGAACCACTGCTCGCCAACCTGGCCGACGACGTGCAACCGGAGGCGTGGCAGGAAAAGATCGCCGACCTGGATTCGCGTATCGCGCGACTGGAACCGGTCAACCTTGCCGCAATCACGGAACATGCCGAAGCTGCGCAGCGCAAGGACTACCTCGACGCGCAGATGACCGATCTCACCACCGCGCTCGATACGCTTGAAAACGCGATCCGCAAGATCGACCGCGAAACCCGCGAACGCTTCAAGGATACCTTCGACCGCGTCAATGCCGGCTTCCAGAATCTGTTCCCGAAACTGTTCGGCGGCGGTCACGCGTATCTGGAATTGACCGGCGAAGACCTGCTCGACGCCGGCGTCACGATGATGGCGCGCCCGCCGGGCAAGCGGAACAGCCACATCTCGCTGCTGTCGGGCGGCGAAAAGGCGATGACGGCGGTCGCGCTGGTGATGGCGATCTTCAACTTGAATCCCGCACCATTCTGTCTGCTGGATGAGGTGGATGCCCCGCTCGACGAGGGCAACATCGGCCGCTTCAGCCAGCTGGTGCGCGACATGTCGGCCAAGGTGCAGTTCATGGTGGTCACCCACAACAAGGCCACCATGGAAATGGCCTACCAGTTGTGCGGCGTCACGATGCGCGAACCGGGCGTGTCGCGGCTGGTGCAGGTGGATTTGGCGGAAGCCACCAAACTTGCGGGCGTCGCAGCGTAGGGCGCGGCAGGTCTTGTGGAATTTCATTTCCCCTCTTCCTCCAGGAGAGGGTGCCCCGAACGGGCAGGTGAGGGTGCGCATCTCCAACAATGCGATCCGCGCGTTCCCGCCCTCCGCGTACCGAACCCTCCTCCGGCGCTGCGCACAAAAGAAAAGGCGGCGTTTCACACCACTTTCTCCCGGAGGGAGAAGTGAAAAGCGTTCGCGTCCGTTTGCGGCTGGATGGCGTTCCTGCACCGGGGCACGCGCTTCTTTGCTAAAGTCCGCGCATGGACTTCTCCGTTTCCGCCACGACTTTGCGCATCATCATCGCCGCAATCGGCGTGGCCATCCTGGTTGCAATCTACTTTTTCGGTCGCCCGCGGAAGTCGGGGCAGGGCCGCCGGACGGTTTTGCGCAAAGCCGCCGGGCAGCGCGTCGAACCGGTCATTGGTGATACCGGTGGAGCGGACGAGGGTGGCCCGGGAGCTGCACGTTCGCCCCAGCAAGGCGAACTTGATGTTGCCCTGAGACGCGAACTGGATCGCCTCGGCGCCACGGTTGCGGCAGACACGAACCCTGCGCCGCCTCCGCCGCGGCCCGCGCCCGGACAACGCTCGCTTGAACTTCCGGTGGACCGGATCGTCAGCCTGTATGTGGTCGCGCGCACCGGCGAGGTGTTTCGTGGCGCGGACGTCGTGGTCGCCGCGGAGAAAGCCGGGCTGCATTTCGGCGCCATGCGGATATTCCATCGCCTGGCTGACGGGCGGCCGGATACCAACCCGATCTTCAGCATGGCCAACATGGTCAAGCCGGGCTACTTCGACATGGGCCGCATCGGCGAACTGACCACGCCCGGAGTCACGTTCTTCATTACCTTGCCCGGGCCGCTCGCGGCGCTCCACTCGTGGGAAGCCATGTTGCCGGTGGCGCAGCGCATCGCCGAATTGCTGGGCGGGGAACTCCTCGACGAAGATCGCAACGCGCTCGGCCGCCAGCGCGTGGCGGGTCTGCGCGAAGAATTGCGCGCCTGGGATCGGCAGCACGAAGGCTCCACCATAAGTGCACCGCCGCGCCGCTGACACCGCCGTTCGTACTTGCTCGAACCAGAAACAGCCATGGCTTATCCCAGCCCCGCATTCCGCGAAGACCGCAGCGACGTTCTGCACGCAGCCATCCGCGACCTGTATTTCGGATTGCTGGTCACGCATCCTGAAGCTGGATTCGCGACGTCGTATCTGCCTTGGGAACTCGATGCCGGACGAGGCCTGCACGGCACGCTGGTCGGTCATCTCGCGCGCTACAACCCGCAGTGGCAGGTACCGGGCGACGGCGCCGACGCGCTGGTGGTCTTCCAGGGTCCGCATGCCTATGTGTCGCCATCGTGGTATCCCGGCAAGCGCGAGGATCCGCGCCAGGTGCCGACCTGGGATTACCTTGTTGTCGAGGCGCGCGGCAAGCTCGTGACATTCGACGATAATGCCAAACTGTACGGGTTGCTGACGCAGCTCACCGATCGCAACGAAGCAGGACGTGAACATCTCTGGCACGTCACCGATGCGCCCGACGACTACGTGCGCGAGCAGATGCGTTACATCATCGGCATCGAACTGCGCATCGAATCCCTGGTCGGCCGCTACAAGCTCAGCCAGAACCGCGACGCCGCCGACCAGGAAGGCGCGCGTGCCGGGCTCGCTGCCGCACCGACGGAACGCGAGCGCGATCTGGCCAAGGCCATTGCCGTGACCCAGCGCGAACGGCACAAGCGCTGAAACATTGCGCCGCATCAGCGGCAGGTTTCGATGGCGGATTCAGCCGGTGGATGCAACACACTGAAAGCCGCCATGGGCGGCAGGAGTGTTGCAAATGCACCAGCGGAAGCGGATTTAATACTCGGAGACACAGAAGTCGTTGACGTGGGATCGCGGCAGCGAAATGGCCATGCCCCGACACTTCAAGCTCGCCACGGATATCCAGGTCCACTTCTGTGATCCACACAAGCCTTGGCAACGTGGCTCGAAAGTTGAGCGAATGCCCAAGGAAAACACCAGGCTACGAAACACCCGCCGAACGTTATCGGCATTGTGTTGCGTCGATCAGTTGAATCCGCCATACGGAGCGGACGCTACGTCTTCCGCTGATGACTGCCGAGTCATGTCACTGCCGACGTGGCAACGCTGGGTCGCGGGTCAGTTTACGCGGCCATTCAACCTCGACCATTCACGTCCAATCAAGGCGACCACCACGATATCGAGGAGCGTAAACAGCCCCAGCGGCCACGACGGAATATGGGCCAATCGGTAGAGCTGGTAGCCGATGAACACCGTCAGGACGGTGAGGGCAACCGGGAACACCCAGCGCAGGCCGCGCAACAAACCCGCCACAAGCGCCAGCTTGATGGCCCCGTGCACGAGCAGATAGGCAGCCGCAAAATGCTGGCTACCGGCGGTCAGGTGTTGCGCCATGCGAACGGCATGGGTGGCAAAAAAATCGTTCGGATCCTCGGCCAGTTCCTCGCGCGTCAGCCACGCGACCGCGTGCTGGATCTCGGGTCGGGTAACGAGAAACAGGGCGATGGCGCCGATCAGCTCGAGGCAACCGTCCGCGCCCTTGAAAACCATGCCCACCAGAAAGGCGCGGTGTGTGAGTCGATCGGCGTTTACCATGTGCCCCGAGTCCGTGCTGCCGACGGCGACGCCGAAACAGCCGCCGACCTCATCCGAGCCTAGCAAAACCCCCTGAACCGGAATCCCTGCAACATGCGGGTATTGATTGCCGAAGACGAAGAGAAGACGCAGCGCTACCTTCAGCAGGGCTTGCGTGAACTCGGGTTTTCGGTCGAGGCCGTGGGCGACGGGCATGTGGCGCTAATGTTGCTGCGCGAGCATAGCTTCGACGCAGCTGTTCTGGACGTCATGTTGCCGGGTCAGGACGGCTGGAGCATCGTGAAGACCCTGCGTGCGGAGGCCAATCGCACTCCGGTGCTGTTCCTGACCGCGCGCGATCACGTCGAGGACCGCCATCGGCAATGACCTCGCGACACTGGCGGCGCACTATGGGAAATACTGGCGCCTGATGTCACGCTGGCACGCGCTTGCACCAGGCGCAATCGTGGACGTGTCCTTCGACAAGCTGATTCGCGCGCCCGAGGCGAACGCTGAGTGCGGCACAAATACGCCAGCCGTTGCATGCGCGTTCGTCGGGAGCCTGGCGCCGTTACGAAGTGCCGTTGCTGGGCCTGTCCAGCGCACTGGCAGGGGCTCAGTCAGGCGGCTTTTGGGCCGGCGATCAAATGCAGCGGCACTTCCGGGCTCAAGCCCCAAGTTGCCTTACCAGCTCGATGTACTTCTGCTGGGCCTCGTCGGTGCGCATGCCGCGCAGGCGCGTCCAGGCTTCGTGCTTGGCGGTGTTGACGAAGTCGAAGAAGCCGGGCTTGGGGCCATTGGCGTCGCCCGCGGTGGCCTGCTTGTACAACGCGTACAGTTTCAGAAGGGTGTCGTTGTCGGGGCGCTCCGGCAAGCGCTTGACGTCTTCGGTAGCCTGCCGGAAATCGCCGTCGAGTTCGTTGGACATGGGTGAAACTCAGGCTTTCGGCTTGGCGCGTTTGGTCGAAGCGCGTGGCTTGCCGGCGGGTACGCGACCGGCGCGCACTTCGCGGGTCAAGGCATCGATGCGCGCGGACAATTCCTGGATATCCGTTTGGCTCGGCATGTTCATGCGTTTCATCGCGCGCGCGATGCGTTCGTCGAAAGCCTGTTCCAGCTTGCCCATCGCCGCATTCGTGCGTTTGCGCGCGACGTCCATCCAGGGCATGGATTGTTCGTGGGCCTGCTCCGCCTGCTCCTGGCCGTAGGCGTGGGTTTTTTCCTGAATACGCACGCCTTCCTCGACCAGCGCGTCGAAGAATTTTCCGCCTTCCTGCTGCGTGCGCGAAAGGGCGCCCAGGCCCGCAAGCCAGATCTGTTGTGCGGAATCCATCATGCCGCGGCTGAAGCGTTGCCCTGATGTGGCGGCTTCCTTGGCGGCCTTGAAGGGATCGGGTTCGTCGTTCATCGCGGCATCTCCGGTTGGCTGGAAGTCCAATGTACGCCAATTGGCGAATGATTTCAGGACAGAGCGGCAACGGGCGACATGGCAAGCGTCCAGTTGCCGGGCGAGGGTTCCGCCGCAAGTCGTGCGAGCTCGGCAATAAACGTGCGGCGCGGCAGTGTGCGCGCGCCCATGCCGAGCAGGTGCGGGTTCGGAACCTGCGCATCGATCCACGGAAATCCGTGTGCGCGCAGCACCCGCGCCAACGCAGCCAGCGCAACCTTCGATGCGTTGTCACGTTGCGAAAACATCGATTCGGCGCTGAACATGCGACCGACCGCGACGCCGTAGATGCCGCCGACCAGTTCATCGGCTTCCCATATTTCCAGCGAATGTGCGTGACCCAGCAGGTGCAAACCGGCATAGGCCGCGAGCATGTCTGCGGTGATCCATGTGCCGTGCTGCTCCGCGCGCGGCGCGGCGCAACCGCGCATCACGGCCTCGAAGGCGCGATCCATGCTCCACTGCCACGTGCACTTGCGCAGGAATTTCGCAAGGCTGTGCGACACATGCACGCCATCCGTGGCGAACACGCAGCGTGGGTCGGGTGACCACCACAACAGTGGTTCGCCTTCCGAATACCACGGGAAAATGCCGTGCGAATAGGCTGCGACAAGCCGCTGTGGCGAAAGGTCGCCGCCGTATGCCAGCAAACCATTGGGATCGGCGAGTGCGCGTTCGGGATCGGGAAACACATCCGGCGATGACCCATCGAGTCGCGGGATCCGGATCATGGCTGGCTGTTGCGTTCGGCGAATGGCGAGTGGGCAAGCAATTCACGACCGCGGTCTTCCAGCAAGGCGGTTTCGCGCGCCAGCGACGTGCGGATCACGGCACGAAATCGCGTGTCGGCGATGTAGTGTCGCGAATACGTGGGTGACGGGAGAAAGCCGCGCGCGAGCTTGTGCAGGCCCTGTGCGCCGGGTTCGAAGTGTTCCAACCCGCGGCGCAGGCAGTGCGCGATGCCCTGGTAGTAGCACAATTCGAAATGCAGGCCGGGAATCTGTTCGCGCGCGCCCCAGTAGCGGCCGTACAAGGTGTCGTGGCTGGACAGAAACAGCGCGCCGGCGATGATGTCCCGGCCGCAACGCGCGAACGCCACATGCGATCGTGTCGGAAACGCGGCGCCGAGGTGACGAAAGAAATCCAGGGTAAGCGTCGGCGTATTGCCTTTTTCGTCGAACGTGTGGGTGTAGAGATGATGCATGCTGAGCCACTCTCCATCGTCCAGAGAACCGCCGTCACGGAATTCGCACTCGATCCCCGCCTCGACGACCTGTGAGCGTTCGTGCCGGATCGCGCTGCGGCGCTTGTGGGTGAGGGCATCGAGATAATCGTGAAAGTCGCGCCAGTCACCGGGATTGCGCCACTGGAATTGCCAGTCCGAGCGCGCCAGCCAGTCGCTGTCGAAGGCGCGGGTTTCCTGCTCGCCCAGAAAATCAACGTGTGTCGAGGAAAGCCCGGTGCGTTGGGTCAATTCACGCAAGGCCGTTGCGAGCGTGGCGCGGTATTTTTCAGCGTCGGCTTGATCGCCGCACAACAAGCGCGGACCGGTGACCGGCGAATAGGGCACGGCGCACAGGAATTTCGGGTAGTAATCGCCTCCGGCGCGTTCCCACGCATCGGCCCAGGCCCAATCGAACACGTATTCGCCGTGTGAATTGCCCTTGACGTACAAGGGCGCCGCGCCCACCAGCGCGTCACCGTCGTGCAGGGTCAGGTGCTGCGCACGCCAGCCGAATGCTTCACGGATGCAGCCGGTGCGCTCCAGCCCGGCCAGGAAGGCGTGACAGACGAACGGATTGTCGTCCGCCGCCAATGCATCCCACACGGCGGCGTCGATGTCGTTGATGGAGTTGTGCGTGCGCAGCGTCAGCATGCGTCCATTCTATGCAGAGGCGGGAGCCTGTGGAGACCGGCCCCGCTCCGACGACTGTCCTTCGACTTTGCGGCTTCGGCCACTGCGCCTTGCGGGGACGGGTAACCGGTATTTTCAACCGAGGCATTACCGCAGGTCGAGGGCCGTTCCGATGTGCACCTTGCGGGCGCGTTAGCCTGCCAACCCGATCGAGTCCAGGAATTTCTCGGCGTCCAGCGCGGCCATGCAGCCGAATCCGGCCGAGGTGACGGCTTGCCGATACACGTGGTCGGCGACATCACCCGCCGCGAACACGCCGCGCACCGACGCGACCGTGGCGTTGCCTTCCAGTCCGCTCTTGATCCGGATGTAGCCGTTGCGCATGTCGAGCTGGCCTTCGAAAACGCCGGTGTTCGGGGTATGCCCGATCGCGACGAACAGCCCGGTGGCTGCGATCTCGCGCGTGCTGCCATCGCTGGTGCTGACGAGCCGCAGGCCGGTGACGCCGGTGGCGTCGCCCAGCACTTCATCGACGGTGTGGTTCCACACCAGTTCGACCTTGCCGGCGTTGGCTTTCTCGAACAGCTTGTCCTGCAGGATTTTTTCCGCGCGCAGCCTGTCGCGGCGATGCACCAGCGTGACCTTGCGGCAGATGTTGGCGAGGTACAACGCCTCCTCGACCGCGGTGTTGCCGCCGCCGACCACCGCGACATCCTGGTTGCGGAAGAAGAAACCGTCGCAGGTCGCGCAGGCCGACACACCCTTGCCCTTGAATTTCTCCTCGCTGGCGATGCCGAGGTACTTGGCGGTGGCACCGGTGGCGATGATCAGCGCGTCGCAACTGTATTCGCCGCTGTCGCCCTTGAGGCGAAACGGGCGCTGGTTCAGATCGACGGTGTGGATATGGTCGAACACCATTTCAGTGTGGAAGCGCTCGGCGTGTTCGGCCATGCGCTGCATCAGCGCCGGCCCCTGCAATCCCTCGACATCGCCCGGCCAGTTGTCGACGTCGGTGGTGGTCATCAGCTGGCCGCCCTGTGCGAGGCCCGTGATCAGCATCGGATGCAGGTTCGCCCTAGCTGCATAAACGGCCGCGGTGTAACCCGCCGGACCCGAACCGAGGATGAGAAGGCGGCTGTGCTTCGGGGTGCTCATGTATAATCCTCAGGTTTCTCAAGGTCCGCAGGAACTTCCTCTCGTCCGCCGCACCGCTTGCGTGCCGCGATCCATGACGGCTGCTTTTCCCGTGACACCGGTGCGTCGCGCCCGGGTTCGGGCGGCGCCGTGGCGAGTCGTGCAGCATGGGGAGTTTGCGGTGGTATTTCAAGCGCGCGACGCACGAGGATGACTTTCATGCGCATTGGCGTTCCTTCCGAAACGAAAACCCTCGAGGGTCGCGTCGCCCTCGTCCCCGCGGCCTGCGCGGATCTGATCCGCCACGGTCACGAGGTATTCCTGCAGTCGGGCGCGGGCGAGAAGAGCGGCTTTGCCGACGCGCGCTACATCAGGGTCGGCGTCAAGATCGCGCAAGACGCGGCCGCGCTGTATGACAAGGCGGAACTGGTCGTGAAGGTCAAGGAACCGATCGCCGGCGACCTGAAACTCCTGGAGAAGCGTCACCTGTTGTTCTGCTATCTGCACCTCGCGCCCGATCCGAAGCTGACCCGGGAACTGCTGAAGATCGGCCTGACCGGCGTGGCCTTCGAAAGCGTGCAGGAACGTGATGGCTCGTTGCCGCTGTTGGCGCCGATGTCGGTAATCGCGGGCCGCCTCGCCACCCAGTGTGGCACCACGTTGCTGCACCAGCCGCAAGGCGGCAAGGGCAAATTGCTGGGCGGGCTGCCGACCACCGAACGCGGCAAGGTGGTTGTGCTGGGCGCAGGGCAGGCGGGCGGACACGCCGCGGCGCTGGCGGCGGCGGGTGGCGCCAACGTGGTGGTGTTCGACAAGCGGCCCGATCGACTTGCGCACGTGATGGACTTCGGCCGCAACGTCACCGGCCTGTACGCGTATGAATCGGCGGTGGCCGAGGAAGTCGCCACGGCGGATTTGGTGATCGGCGCGGTGCTGGTGCCCAGCGCCAAGGCACCCCATGTGGTCAGCAAGGCCATGGTGAAGACGATGGAGAAGGGCAGCGTGCTGGTCGATATTTCCATCGACCAGGGCGGCTGTTTCGAAACCTCGAGGCCAACCACCTGGAAGGATCCCACCTACGTGGTCGATGGCGTGACCCACTTCTGCGTGACCAACATGCCCGGCGCGGTGCCGCAAACCTCGTCGCAGGCGATCTCCGCCGCGATCCTGCCGTATGTCCTGCGCCTCGCGCAGAAGAGCTGGCGCAAGGATGCGGTGCTCGCAAGCGGCATCAATGTCGCCAGCGGCGAGCTGGTGCATCCGGCGCTCAAGGGCATGCAGCTTTAAAAAACACCGAACAATCTGCCACGTTGGGTAGGGCGGCATTGCCCGCCGCTCAGTCGGAGTGCGGCGGGCGGACCGTGTCCGCCCTACGCATTGGCTCCGCGTGCTGCAGGCCAGGGTCGGTCAATCTGTTTTCGTTCGCAACGGTTCTTCAGCGGTTCCTGGATGTTTGCGGGTCGCGGGTGCGCGGCTGGCGCATATGAATCGATCGTGACTGCGCCGCCATGGGCGGACGGCAGTCATGCGGTTGACCCGAATTCGCAATCGCGCGTGCATTTCCGTGTGCTTCCTTTATGCTCGCGGAGCAACCGCGAAAACCGGGAGAAGGGGATGTCGCGATCATCGGGAGTGCGTTGCGCTGCGACCGGTTTGATGTTGCTTGTCGTCGGCCTGGGGGCCGGCTCCGCCTTGGCACGGGGCAGTACCCTTCTGGTGCGGCGCATTTCGCCATCCGGCGATGACGTGCAGCCCGGCGAGGAAGCAGTGATCCAGTTCGATCGGGCGATGGTGCCGCTGGGTCACATGGGTCGCAAGGCCGCCACGCTTCCGGTCAGCATCAGTCCCGATCCGGGTTGCCAGTGGCGTTGGCTCGATACCAGCGAGCTGGCGTGCCGCCTGCCGAAACAACAGCACTTCGCGCCGGCGACCGAATACACCGTCACGGTCGGCACCGCGCTCAAGGCGTTGGATGGCAGCCACCTCGACGTACCGTTGGTGCAGACGTTCACGACGTGGCGCCCGAAGGTGATCGGGCATCGCTTCGAAGGCTGGCACTCACCGGTAATACCTTCCTTCAGGGTGCGGCTGAACATGCGGGTCACCGCGAAGCAGCTCGCGGCGCATATCGGATTCGAGGACAGCGCGGGTGACTGGGTCGGTGCCAGGGTTGAGCCGTACACGAAGGAACGCGAAGGGCCGATTTGGCTGCGGGTTCCGGGCACGCTGGGTGCCGTGGTGGAAGTGGTCAATCCGAAACCTGGTACGCCCCTGGATGCGCATGCCGCCGCTGCGGCCGGGAGGCGGGTGTGGCTGGTGATACCTGCAAAGCCGCTGGTCGCGTCGACGAAATACACATTGCAAATGAAACCCGGCATGCGATCGCCGCTCGGTCCGTTGCCCGGTGCGCAGGCCGATGGGCTGGCAGACATGCTGACCTATGGCGATTTCACCTTCAGCGGTGTCGGTTGCAACCGTGGTTCCGTCCGGGTGTCGCCGGGCGACAAGAACCCGCCGCGTTGCACGCCCAGCGACATCGATCTGTTGTTCAGTGCACCCGTACCGCGCGCGACGCTCGCGGCGATTCGCTGGAGGCCGCTTCCGTTGCCGCGCGCGAAGCTGGCCGCAAAATGGCGCGATTATCCGCAATGGTTCCTGCTTGATCGCCGGGGTTCCACGGACGCCCGAAACCCGGACAGCTACCCGCTCACCTTCGTGCTCGACCCGATGCAGGCTTATACGCTGACCGTTCCCTCGGGCGTGAAGGACAGCTTCGGCCGCGAGCTGGCCAAGCCGGTGAGCGTGACTGTCCTGACCGACCACAGGTTGCCTTTCGCCAGCCCGCCGCCGTCCGAAGCGGTGCTGGAAGCCGACCAGTCCACGATTGCGCCGATCCGTTTCACCAACCTCGACTCGTTTACCTTCGATTACCGGCGGATATCGGCGGGCGAACTGGCCAAGGGCTCGAAACCCGCTGCGTCGCAAACCGAAGGCCTGCTTGCGCGGCCGGACCTCGATGTCAAGGAAGACCATGTTTCACGCGGCAGCCTCGGTGTCCGTCGGTTGCTCGACGGACATTCCGGTGTGGTTTGGGGTTCGCTGCAGTGGAGCCCGAACGGCCCGTGGCGCCCATACCGCTTCATGGGCGAGGTGACTCCCTATCAGGTGCTGGCCAAGGTCGGGCACTACGGCACGCTGGTGTGGGTCAATCATCTCGACTCCAGCAAGCCCGTCGCGGGCGCACGGGTGAAGTGGCTGCACGGGCACGACAACGATCTCGATCCACTCGTGACGTTCGGTGGCGTCGCCACCACCAATGCCTATGGTCTGGCGGAGTTGCCCGGCGCCGCGAAGTTGCCGAAGTCGTGGTTCCGGCCGTGGAAGGATCGCTCGAATTTCTACGTGGGTGTGGCGCGCGGCGACGACGTGGCCTTGTTGCCGCTGGACCGGTCGTTCGAGCGCGCGCTATGGGAGGCCAGCAACGATGCGTTCTGGAGCAACACTGCGCCGCCGCATGGGCATATGCGTGCGTGGGCCGTCACCGAACAGGGTATCTACAAGCCTGGGAGCGACGTGCAATACGCCGTGTTCGTGCGCGCCGAAGGCGCCACCACGCTTGCAGAACCGCCGGCGCTGGACTACACCCTCACGATTTCCGATCCGCAGGGCAACAAGATTCTGCAGCGAACGAAGCTGCAGCTGTCCGCGTACGGCGGCGTGCACGGCAGACTGCACATTTCAAAAAACGCACCCATGGGCCGCTATCGAATTACCCTGAGCTGGCCGACCATGACCGGGGCCGCCAGCCGCGACGCCGGTCACTTCATCGTGACCGATTTCGTCCCGGCGACGTTCAAGGTGCATACGTTGGTGGAAGGCAAGCGCTTCGGGCCCGGTGACAACGTCACCACGCGGGTCAGCGCAACATTGCATGCAGGCGGGCCATACACCGATGCCATGGTGAAGTTCACCACCCGGTTGGTGCCCCGGTGGTTTTCACCGGATACGCCGGTCGCGTCCGGCTTCAGCTTCGGCAGCCGTCAGGAACCCTGGCCCAATGCGCAAACGATCGCCGAAACGCATGGCGTGCTCGATCACACCGGATACGCCAAGGCGACGATCACGTTGCCGGCCCGGAGCAAGGTGATCTATGGCGAGGTGCGGGTCGAAGCGAGCGTGGAATCTTCGCGTGCGACCTGGGTGGCCAACGACGCCAGCGTTCCCTACGCCGCGCGCGATCGTTTCGTCGGCCTGCGTACCAAAAACTGGATGCAGACGGCAGCCAAGCCGTTCAAGGTCGAATACCTTGTGGTTGATGCGGACGGACGGCCGGAAGCCGGCAGCAAGGTCGAGCTGAAACTGCAGCGTCAGGCGATCTTGCGGGTGCGCGTGAAGAATGGTGCAGGCGATTTCACTTACGAAGAACACACCAGGTGGATCACCGATGACCACTGCAAGGCCGTGTCGGAGAACGCGCCGGCAAGCTGCGAGTTGACGCCGAAGCAGGCCGGTGATTACCGGGTGATCGCCAGCGTCATCGATACCCGGGGCCGCCGCCAGCGCAGCGAGCTGGATACCTGGGTGACCGGTGCGGGCGAGGTGGTGTGGTCGCGCAAAGGCAAGGGCGTGACGCTGGTGCCCGACAAATCGAGTTACCACGTCGGCGACGTCGCGCATGTGCTGGTGCAGAACCCGTATCCCGGCGCGCGTGCGTTGGTCACGATCGAACGCTACGGCGTGCTGTGGAAGAAGGTCGTGACGCTGAAGGGTTCGGCGCCGGTGATCGACGTGCCGATCGGCACGGACTGCTTCCCGGGCGCGTACCTGTCGGTCGCGATCTTCTCGCCGCGGGTCAGCCCGCTGGCCGATCCCGATCTCGGCAGACCCGAACTCGCGCTCGGCTACGTGGCGCTGAAGATCACCGGCAAGGGCAGCTCGCTCGGCGTCAGGGTGACGCCTGCCAGGGCCACGTACAAACCACGCCAGACGGTCGACGTGGCTGTGGCGGTGAAGGCCGCGAACGGCAAGGTGCCGGGCAAGACGCGATTGGTGGTCGCGGTAGTGGATCAGGGCGTGCTCGATCTGTTGCAAAAGGGAACGAAGTATTACGATCCGCGCGCGACGTTCTACGCGCCGCCCGACGGTCCCGATGTCGTCAATTACAGCCTTGCCGAACAACTGTTGACGCGCCTGCAGCCGAAGCAAGGCAAGGGCGAGAGTCCCGGTGGTGGTGGCGGCAAGAGCAGCGGGCCAAACGTGCGCAGCAATTTCAGCTACGCGGTGTACTGGAACCCGTCGCTTGAAACCGATGCATCCGGGCACGCGCATTTCAGCTTCAAGCTGCCGGACAACCTCACCCGTTGGCGCGTTCTCGTGATCGCGATGAGCCCCAGTGCCGCGATGGGGCTGGGCGACGGCAGCGTCAGGGTCAACCTGCCGCTGCAGATCGAACCGGCATTGCCCAACCAGATGCACGTCGGCGATCGCTTCGGCGCGGCGTTCAACGTCACCAACCGCACAACGAAGTCACTCGATGTGACCACGCACGTCACTGCCAGCGGTGCGCTCGGTGGCGGCAAGGCGGAGAGCCGCCACAAGCTGAAGCTTGGTTCGTTTGCGCATGGTCTGAGCTGGTTGCAACTCGTCGCATCCAGGCCCGGCGACATCACCTTCACCGCCAGCGCCAAAGCCGGCAAGCTCAGTGATGCCGTGCGTGTGCACATTCCGGTCCATCGGGCCGGCGTCGAAGTCGTGGCTGCCGAGTACGGCAGCACCACGGGCGCTGGCGCGCGGGTGCCGGTCAAGGTGCCGCTGCATGCAATCCCGGGCAATTCGAGGATCACGGTGACGTTTGCACCGACACTCGTCGGCGGGCTCACCGGCGCGTTCGAAGTCATGCGCGATGACCCGCTCAACACTTGGGAGGTGCGCCTGAGCCGCGGCGTCCTGGCGTCGGACTACCTCAAGCTGAAGCCGGTGGTCGGCAATTCGATGCGGTGGCCGGATGCCGGCAAGGTGATCGGCAAGATGCTGACTTCGGCTGCCGACTTCCAGGCGCCCGACGGCGGCATGGCGTTCTGGATCCCGGGCAACCGGTTTGTCAGCCCGTACCTGAGTGTCTATACCGCGTTGGCATTCGACTGGCTGGAAGACGCCGGTCACCAGCCACCCACGCGGGTCAGGCAGAAACTGTGGGGCTACTTGCACAGCGACATTCTCGACAAGGACGCCAGCTGGCCCGTGTTGCGAGCCGGGGCCATGGCGGCAATCGCGTTGGCACCGGATGGCAGGCTGCCCGAGGGCGCGGTGGGCGGCATGTTGCCGAAACTGCACAGGATGCGGCTGTTCGGGCAGGCCTTGTTGCTGGAAGCGGCCATCGCCAGCCACGATCGCAAGAGTGCGGACGCCATTGCGAAGTCGTTGCTTTCCTACGCCGAAGAATCGGCGGGCGAGATTTCCTTCAACGAGGACGAGCAAGGCGCGTACCTGGATCTTCTGGCGACGCCGTTGCGCTCCAACTGCGCGATCCTCGACGCGCTCTCACGCTACAAGGCCGCTTATGGCCAGGCCAACCTGGTCGGGGCTACCCCGCAAAAACTGATGCGCTGGGTCGCCGGTCAGCGCCGCAACGCCGGCGGCTGGCCCAACGGTCAGGAGAACGTGTTCTGCACCACCGCGACCACGCATTTTGCGGATGTCTACGAGAACACGCCGGTGAAGGCGCTGACCGGCACGCTCGAGTTGCCGGAGCAGAAGCCGCAGCATGCGGCCTTTTCCTCGCG
>JBOHYV010000017.1:0-16740 GCA_050738135.1 Rhodanobacteraceae bacterium
CGGAATCCATGCTGTGCGATCAACCGCCGAGAGCTGGATTCCGGATCTCGCCCCCTCCGTGTGCTCGTCCGGAATGACCAAGGTATTTTTGGGACACCACATAAACGGCAAAATGACCGCCCATTATGACCGACTCGTCAACATTCATCGCCTGGCACGGCAAAGCGGGCCAGATTCCACCCTTGCACTCCGAAGTGAACCTGACCCGTTCTTGTGACCCTGTCCAGCTACGGCGAGTGCGTCCGTGCGACCGCGAGGTAGCGCTCGCCGGTTTGTTCCCGTGCCATCACGCCGCGCCACCAGCGTTCGCCTGCGTGGGGTGCATCGATGTCGAAACGCTCGCCCATCATGGGCGTGGCGATGGCGATACCCCGCGTGTTTGCCAACGCCAGCACGCGCTCGAATGGCTCGAACCAGGGATGCGTGGAAAGGTCGAACGTGCTGTTGTGTATCGGCATCAGCCAGCTTCCGCGCAGGTCCGCGTGCGCCTGTACCGTTTGCTCGGGCTGCATGTGCACGTACGGCCATTCCACGTTGTATGCGCCGGTTTCCATCAGGGTTAGGTCGAAAGGTCCAAAGCGACGACCGATTTCGGCGAATCCCGCGAAATAGCCGCCGTCGCCACTGAAGAACACCCGGCGCTCGCCATCGTCGATTACCCACGACGCCCACAGCGTGCGATTGCCATCGCGCAGGCTGCGCCCAGAAAAATGCTGCGCGGGCGTCGCGGTGAAATGCACGCCCTCCATCTCGGTGCCCTGCCACCAGTCGAACTGGCGCACCTTGTCCCGCGCGACGCCCCAGTCGATCAACCTGTCACCGACGCCGAGCGGCGTCAGGAACAAATCGGCGTTGCCGGCCAACGCCTTGATCGCGGCCTTGTCGAGATGATCGTAGTGATCGTGCGACAGAATCACGCCGCGGATTGGCGGCAGGTCATCGATCGCGATCGGCGGCGCGTGGAAGCGCTTCGGCCCGAACCACTGAAAGGGCGATGCGCGCCGCGAGAACACTGGATCGGTCAGCCACCAGCAGCCGCGCAATTTCATCAGCAACGTCGAATGGCCCAGCCGATACAAGCTGCGATCCGGCGCGGCATCCAGTTCCGCGCGTACCAGCGGGTGCACAGGGATCGGCGCTCGAGGCCGCGTGTTCCTGGGCTTCTTGAAAAACACTTCCCACATCAACTTCGCGCGCGACTTCCTGCGCGCCAGCGCAGGCCGCGGCGTGATATTGCGGAAGCGGCCATCGGCGGATCGCTGCGAAGCTGCGCCGTCGCCGATTGATGCTTGCGGATCGAAAGAATCGTCCAAAACGATCGTCCTGCGAGAGGCCCACGCACATGATGCTGGCGTGGTGGGTTCAACGGTATGTTCGATTGGATGTGGGGTTGAATCGACCGTGCACAAGTTCTGCCGCCACGGCGAAAGAGGCCGGGCCGCCCAATCCGCAGGCTGGGCTGGCAAGTTCAAATCCGGCGCCGCCCACTCCCGCGAGAGCCATCCTCGCCGCACGTAGCCATGGAACGATGTGGCCAATCGCAGACCCGCCGCACCCAGCCATGCTTCACCGGATTCCAATGGATGTAATCAACGTATCGAGCGAAATCGTTCTCGCCGCGGATGATGTGCTCGTCCGGCACGTTCGGCGAGATTCACCGTGCAGAGGAATGTTCCACCAGGTCGATAGGCACGAACATAATTATGTGGAAGGCACACCGAACACGGCAGGCGAAATGACCAACAGACCCGCGCGCATCGCAGTTGTCGTCGACAGTCTCGGTATGCTGCGCGTATGACCCATCCCGTACCGGCACTCCGCTCCCGCCTGCTCAAGGCCGCCGCGTGGTGCCTGCCCCTGCTGCTGGCTGCGTGCGCCACGGTGCCGAGCCCGCAAGCTTCACGGGTACCGCCGTCACAAATACGCGCCGAGATCGTGCACCGCATGCCCACCGACGTGCCGGATCGCGATGGTTGGGCCGCCGACATCCAGACGGCATTCAGCACCCAGCGCATCGACCCGAACCCTGAAAACATCTGCGCGGTGCTGGCGGTGATCGCGCAGGAATCCGGCTACCACGCCGACCCGGGCGTACCCAACCTGCCGCGCATTGCACGCCAGGAGATCGACCGGCGCGCAGCCGCGCACCACATACCGAAACTTCTGGTCGATGCCGCACTGAAGATCCACTCGCCGGACGGTCGTTCGTACAGCGACCGCCTGCGGCATGTACGCACCGAGCGCGAGCTGAGCCGCATCTACGAAGACCTGATCGCCAGCGTGCCCTTGGGCAAACTTCTCTTCGCGGACTTCAATCCGGTGGAAACCGGCGGATCGATGCAGGTCAACATCGTGTTCGCAGAAGCGCATGCCGGCAATTACCCGTACCCGATCGCGAGCAGCGTGCGCGACGAAGTATTCACGCGCCGCGGCGGAGTGTATTTCGGCATCATGCGCCTGCTGGATTACCAGACTCCTTACACGCGGAAGGTGTTTCGCTTCGCCGACTACAACGCCGGCCGATACTCGAACCGCAATGCCGCGTTCCAGAACGCGGTCAGCATCGCCACGGGCATCCCGCTGGCACGGGACGGAGACCTGCTCGCGCCGGGCGCGCCGTTGGATCGACCCGGGCAAACCGAGCGCGCCGTGCGCACCTTGGGCAACGACCTCGGCATGGATACCCGCTCCATCCGCAAGGCGCTGCAACGCGGCGATCGCCTGGATTTCGACGACACTGCGCTTTATGCCCGCATCTATGCACTGGCCGATGCTCGCGCGGGCAAGTCGCTACCTCGCGCCATAATCCCCGCCATCCAACTGGACAGCCCGAAGATCACCCGCAAGCTGACCACGGCGTGGTTTGCCACGCGCGTGGACGCCCGCTACCAGCGCTGCATGCGGCAGTGACAGGGCGGCGGTCGCCGAGATACGACTCATGACGGGTTTTCCGACGGTCGAAGCCAACCCGCGCTCCATCACATGACCGATCCACTCGTCACGTTGGCTGCTCCCTGCTCGCACGCGGTCGAAATCAAGAAGAGCCGCTTCCTCGCGCAAGCGGCGCCGGCAAGCTCGGCCGAAGCCGCCATGGCGTTTGTCGACAGCCTGCGCGGGAACGGCGGCGGCCACCATTGCTGGGCCTACCGCATCGGTCAGGCCTACCGCTTCAACGACGATGGCGAGCCGTCCAGCAGTGCCGGCAAACCCATTCTGGCCGCCATCGACGGACAAGGATTCGACCGTACGATAGTCGTGGTCACACGTTGGTTCGGCGGCATCAAACTCGGCATCGGCGGCCTCATCCGCGCCTACGGCGGTACGGCAGCGCAGTGCCTGCAACCGGCCGCGAGACAGCCCATCGTCCACGTAACGCGCATGACGCTCAACTGTGACTTTGCCCCATGGTCGCTGCTGGAGGGACGTATCCGCGAGCGGGACATCGTGATTGAAAACGTGACCTACGGGGCAGTGGCGGTAGAGGCGATCCTCGCCGTGCCGTCAGGCCAGGAATCCGCCCTTGCCCAGCTGGTAGCTGATGCCAGCCAAGGGCGCGCGAGCCTTGCGGCTTTACCCGAAAAGTGAACCTGCCCCCGTGACTGGAAGTTCGTCAACGCCGTGCACGACAAGATCGGCAAGATCGCCCTGGTTACCAACAGCCCATGGGCTCGTTCGCCGACCATGTGCTTGATCCGTTGATGCTGGCCAAGGTCCGCAAATTCGATTACGACCAGCGCGACGCGGCCATGGGCTGGTTGCGAGGCTGAACACCAGCATCAACGCAAACCAGTCGACTCCAAAAACCGACTTCGAAAAGTACACTCTGACCCCGATTTCTTGACATCAAGTGGATGGAGAACGCCATCAAGCTGTTCCGGCTGTTTTCGCCCGGTGAACTGCGGCACTTCGCCAGCACCGATTACGAGGTTGCCAAGGAATGGGTCTGCGAGGCCGATCGCGCGCGCATCAACATCAAGCTGGATGGCGATGCCGGCATCCTGGTACTGGAACCGGTCGCGGACAAGGCGTTGAGCGAAGACGATTTCGAGGCCGTCGGCAAGACGATCAGCAACTATCTAAAGGATCATGACCGGCTACGCGGCATTCTGATACACAGCCGACACTTTCCTGGCTGGCAAAGCGTCGGCGCCCTGTTCGCACACCTGAAGTTCGTCCACGCCGTGCACGACAAGATAAGCAAGATCGCCCTGGTCACCAACAGCCCCATGGGCACGTTCGCCGACCACGTGCTGGATCCGTTGATGCTGGCCAAGGTCCGCAAATTCGATTACGACCAGCGCGACGAAGCCATGCGCTGGTTGCAAGGTTGAGCGCCGACCTTGCCCGATTTGATTACCTCCGTCCCCTTTTGCGGTCGCAGCATAAATTCGTGGGGGAACCTCAGAACCCAACCCCTTTTCCTCGCGGGTTGATAGGCTAATCAGGAATCCCTATTCATGAATTTGATACAAAGTGTCATGACCTGGAGAAAACAAATTAGCTGCTTGTTTGATAGACCAATCTTGGCTTCTGTTATAACCGTGCTCGCAGAGATTGATCATCTGCCCCATACCCAGGTTTGGATGGTGTGCAACAAAATAAGTCATATCAACCATCGTAACTATGAATGGAACATACGTTTTGTCACTGGAAGACGCAGACATCGCTTGGTTCAGGAGAGCATCTGGACTGCTACTGTTATGGTCGACGGGGCTTATAAACCACTCTTCCATTTGTCGTAACGTCACTTGATTGTTATCCCAAGACTCAACTTGTTGCACGATTGCAACACAGCTGCGCTCTACATCATCAGGATACATCTTGTTGGCTTTAGTGAAGTTCGCCGACGTAAATGGAGCATGCGTTGAATTTATAATATAATTTATCAAAGCCACTTCTACATCGCCTGTGTTTGATTTGGCAATAGGAACATCTACTATATCTGCTTTAGCAACGGTAGTTTTGGGTGTCCGGAGAGGTGCGCTGGATGATGTTGCTTCTTTGCTGCAAGCTGTGAGCGTAAGCAGCAAAATCAACAAAGTTGTCGTCAAGGTTTTCATTGTCGTTCTCATGAAATGGGAATTTTTCACCGTTGAGCACAGTTGCATCGGACTCTTCTTATCTGACGAATATCTTATTTAAACAGCGCAACACGCACAGCTAGTGAGCGTTCGCCAGAATGAATAGACGCTACCTACACATAACCGAATAAGCTGATGTGAGAATAGTGACGATGCATAGCACCCACGTCGCGATCGCTAGCCACCGTGTTTGACGAACGAGACCTTCATTGGTCTCGCGTTGCGACTTGGCGGTGCGCACAGCGATGAGCGATTGGATAAAGGGGAACTCGCTCCCGAGATTGTTTGGGTTCTTGTTGAGACGCTCCAATAGTTCGTCGTCAGACGCGGCAAGATACTCTGATGTCGTTGGCTTTGTGCTCTTTGTCGCGAAATCGCTCATCTCGCTTGCGCCCCTCTGCCGACCAGCTACAAGTCTTTTAAAAGTTAAGCGTCATGGCCTTCACCGCGTTTCCCACCCGAAACGACGCGGCTGGAGCGATCTTCCCACTTGGTTCAAGTTGACGCAAGCCGTCGGCAGTAGCTAGTCGATCGGCGCCCCCTTTCTGTGAACTGTCCGCTAGTGGCTATGCCGCGACCAAGGGATGGCTTCGCTGATTGCGATGGGGCAATCCATCTGGTAATGAGCACAGACGCCCGTTTTCCCTGTTATCGACCGCAAAAGGTGACGGAGGAAATGAAGCGGCGATCTTGGTGTGGGCCGTTGCTTTTTTCATCCCATCCCCCGCGTTACGCCCGACAACCTCATCCGCCAGGCGCCGATTCGATACCGCGAAGCTTACAACTCATCGAGCGGGACCGTGACCCGACGCTCGCGCTGGCGTGCTTCCACTAGCTCGGCCAGCTCGGCATCGCTCTCTTGCTCGTCAGCCGCAGGCTTGCGCTTGTCGTCCGCGAAGACGCGAACGCCGTTGCGCATTGCTTCCTGCGAGGCGCCTCCGCCTGTCATGTTCTTCATCTTGCAATCGCCTGTTTCGCGCGACTTATTTGCCGGACGATTTTTTGCGCGGGCGCCCGCCGAGCTTGCCGTTGGCCCGTGCAGCGCGGGACTTGGCGGTCGAGCGCGCGCTGCCGCCGGCCGCGCCGAGTTGTGCCGCCATCCAGCGCTTGCCGCCGAAAGCGCCGGCAAGAAGGCCCGGCACGTACAAGTCGGCATCCAGCTTCGGCCAATACAGGCCCAATCCGCTCGGGGTGATTTCGATCTTGGCAAGATCACCCGGCGAAGCGTCAGCCAAGCCCTCCGCCAGCATGGGCGGAAACGCCAGTTCGACACCGGTATTCAAACTCACCACCACCCGCGCGCGACGGCGGTCATAGCGCACCGCGGTGGCGTGCGCGTGCTGTCGCAGCGTTTGCATGCGCTGCCCGGCTTGTTTGAGCTCATGTTCAGTCATGGCCATGGAGTTTGCTCCACTCGGCTCAGGCAAACAGGTCCCGAATCAATTGCTGCTTGTCCATTCCACGACGTGTTGCCACCTCGCCGAGAATTGCGTTCAAGGTGCCAGCCTTCAGCGGAGAATGATTCGGTATTGTTATCGAGTGCCGCTCTGGCGATTCGCAGGTCAGCCGGATATGGCTGCCGCTTTGACGCGACTCCGCGTATCCGAGTGAAGCGAGTGCCTTGATGAGTTGCCGGGCGCGGACATCGCGCGGCAGCTTCATGCAGCCAGCACCTCGTCACGGACGAAATGGAGACGGATCAACTTGGGCCCGGCGCCCTCATCGAAATGGCAGCGCACCGCGTCGCGGACGTTGTCGCGCAGTTTGTCGAGAGACTCGCCTTCAGTGAAGATGGCATGACCGAGCGCCTGTGCCGTGTAACCGCCCTCCGGCGCTTCTTCAATCTGGAAAATGATTTCGCTCA
Source organism: Rhodanobacteraceae bacterium (assembly GCA_050738135.1). Classification (GTDB taxonomy): domain Bacteria; phylum Pseudomonadota; class Gammaproteobacteria; order Xanthomonadales; family Rhodanobacteraceae; genus 66-474. The sequence goes on from JBOHYV010000017.1 coordinate 6,946, forward strand.
TGGCTGTCTCCTGCCGTTGCCTCATCATAGCCCAAGGCTTACACCATCGGCAGCTTCAACCCCTGCTCCTTCGCGCACGCGATTGCTTCCGGATAACCCGCGTCTGCATGTCGCATCACGCCGGTGCCGGGATCATTCCACAGCACCCGTGCGATGCGGGCATCCGCTTCCTTGCTGCCGTCGCAGACGATCACGAGGCCGGCGTGTTGCGAGTAGCCCATGCCGACGCCACCGCCGTGGTGGAACGACACCCAGGTCGCGCCGCTGACGGCGTTGAGCAACGCATTGAGGATCGGCCAGTCGCTGACGGCGTCGGAACCGTCGCGCATGGATTCGGTTTCGCGGTTGGGTGAGGCGACGGATCCGGAATCGAGGTGATCGCGGCCGATGCACACGGGCGCTTTCAGCTCGCCGTTGCGCACCATTTCGTTGAACGCGAGACCCAGCTTGTCGCGCTGGCCCAATCCCACCCAGCAGATGCGCGACGGCAGGCCCTGCCAGTGGATGCGCTGTTCCGCCATGTCGAGCCAGTTGTGCAGGTGCGCATCGTCCGGGATCAGTTCCTTGACCTTGGCGTCGGTCTTCAAAATATCTTCGGGATCGCCGGACAGGGCCACCCAGCGGAACGGCCCGACGCCGCGGCAGAACAGCGGGCGAACGTAGGCGGGCACGAAGCCGGGGAAGTCGAACGCGTTTTTGCAGCCGACATCGAACGCCATCTGGCGGATGTTGTTGCCGTAGTCGAAGGTCGGGATGCCTTGCGCGTGGAACGCCAGCATCGCCTCGACGTGGGTTTTCATCGATTGCTTGGCGGCGTCGCGGGTGCCGTCGGGGTCACTCTTGCGGCGCTCGAACCATTGCTCGACGGGCCAGCCCTGCGGCAAATACCCGTTGACCGGATCGTGCGCGGAAGTCTGGTCGGTGACGGCATCGGGCTTCACGCCGCGCTTGACCAGTTCCGGCAGCACGTCGGCGGCGTTGCCGAGCAGCGCGATGGACTTGGCTTCGCCTGCTTTCGTGTATTTTTCGATCCGCGCCAGCGCGTCATCGAGATCCTTGGCTTGCTCGTCGACGTAACCGGTCTTCAAACGGAAATCGATGCGCGACTGCTGGCACTCGATCGCCAGCATGCAAGCGCCCGCCATCACCGCCGCCAGCGGTTGCGCCGCACCCATGCCGCCCAAACCCGCGGTAAGAATCCACTTGCCTTTCAGGTTCCCGTCGTAACTCTGGCGACCCATCTCGACGAAGGTTTCGTAGGTACCCTGGACGATGCCCTGCGAGCCGATGTAGATCCACGAGCCGGCCGTCATCTGGCCGAACATCATCAGACCCTTGCGGTCGAGCTCGTTGAAGTGTTCCCAGGTCGCCCAGTGCGGCACCAGATTGGAATTGGCGATCAGCACGCGCGGCGCGTCGGCGTGGGTTTTGAACACGCCGACCGGTTTGCCGGATTGCACCAGCAGCGTCTCATCAGGTTCGAGTTCGCGCAGGCTTTTCAGGATCGCATCGAAGCATTCCCAGTTGCGCGCCGCGCGGCCGATGCCGCCGTACACCACCAGTTCCGCCGGATTTTCCGCGACCTCGGGATCGAGGTTGTGCTGGATCATCCGGTACGGCGCCTCGATCAACCAGTTCTTGCAGGTGAGCTCGGTGCCGCGCGGCGGATGGATCTCGCGCGTGGTGTCGATGCGGGTGGGTGCATTCATGGGAGAGTCCACGGCCGATAAAACCCCAATTATGAACCAACCGACCCACCGGTTGGCTGCATTCGTTCGCAACCCGTTGCGCGACGGATCCATTGATGTATACACTGTATACATGAGACGCCAGACCACTGCCGAGAAGATCCTGAAAGCCGCTTATCGGCTGTTCGACCGCGAAGGCGCGGAGGCGGTGACGATGCGCCGCGTGGCCGAAACGGTCGGCATCACGCCGATGGCGATTTACCGGCACTTTCCCAATCGTGACGCTTTGCTGAAGAAAATTTCCGACGAGAACTTCCAGACGGTTGCCCGTGCCATGCAGGCGTGCACGGCGCAGCCGGACATCACGGCGCAATTGGTGGCGCTGGCGTGGCCCTATTTCGATTACGCGTTCGAGCATCCGCATTTGTTCGACCATGCGTTCTCGGTGCAGCGCGAGGACGCCCGGCGATTCCCCGATGATTTCCGGGCGCGCAAGTCGCCCTCTTTCAATGTCATCGTCGACGCCGTGACGGAAGGCATGCGCCAAGGGGTGCTCAAGCGCGGCGATCCGTACGACGTGTGCATGACCATGACCGCGCATACGCACGGCTTGATCGCGCTGTATCGCGGTGGCCGGTTCAATTTCAACGAAGCGCAATTTCGTCGGTTCTACCTCGAATCCACGTGGAGAATGTTCGATGGCCTCAAGAAGTAATCGCTTGATGCTGGTGCTCGCGCTGGTGGCCACGGCATTGTCCGCTGCCGGCTGGTGGTTCGGCGCGCAATTGCATCCCATTTGGTGGCTGACCTGGCTGGCGCCGTTGCCGATCCTGTGGCTGGCCACGCGTGTGCGGGCGCCTTGGGCCGCGCTGGCGGCGTTCGTCGCGATTGCGATCGGTGACCTTCCGTACTGGACGTACATGCACACCTACATCGGGCTGCCGCTCGTGCCGACCCTGATCGCCATCTTCGGTCCGGCGTTGATCATGATGCTGGCGGTGCTGTTGTACCGACGTCTGGCCATGCAACACCGCCACCTGGCTGCGGCATTTGCCATGCCCGTAGTCGTGGTTGCCATTTGGTTCTTGAATGGCATCACCAACGTGAACGGCACCTGGGGCAATCCCGGTTATACGCAAATGGACGCACTGGCGGTGATCCAGATCGCCGCCGATACCGGCGTGGCCGGCGTCTGTTTCCTGGTCATGCTGGGGCCGGCATGCGCCGCCGTGCTGTGCAACAGATCGGCGCCGCGTGCGGCGCGCCTGCGCACCTTGCTGGTGGGCGGCGGTTTGATCGCGTTGGCACTGGTATTCGGCGCATGGCGGCTGCATGCGGTTCCTGCGGACAGCGGCGCACCTGTGAACATCGGGCTGATCTCGCTGGACAACGCCCATCCGCTGCAGTCACCAACGTCTGCCGAAGGTGCCAAGCTCATGCAGCGCTATGTCGATGCCATTCAAAAGATGGCTGCACAAGGCGCGCAATACGTTTTGATTCCGGAAGATTCCTGGGTGGTGTCGCAGCGCGACGTCCCCGCGCTGCAGGACGCAGCCACGCGCACGGGCGTGACTGTACTCACCGGCGTTGACTACAAGCCGCGAACGGGCGCCGAACGCAACATGCTGTTGGCGTTCCACCCGCACGCGGGCGAGCCGTCGGTGTACATGAAGCACCATCTGGTGCCGGGGCTGGAACGGCGCTTCACCCCCTGGAACGGCTACACCATGCTCGCCGGCACGCCGCGGATCGGCTTGGCCATCTGCAAGGACATGGATTTTCCGGGCATGGGCCGCGCCTACGCCGCACGCGACACGCAGCTGCTGCTGGTGCCGGCGTGGGACTTCAAGATAGACGGCTGGCTGCACAGCCGCATGGCGATCATGCGTGGGGTGGAAAGCGGATTCGCCATCGCCCGCTCCGCCCGCAACGGTCGCCTCACGCTCAGTGATGATCGCGGTCGGGTGATCGCCGAAGCCAGCAGCGCCAATCAGGATGCCCGACTGCTCGGAACGCTGCGCTTGCACCACACGCATACACTGTGCGCGCGCTGGGGCAACTGGTTCGGGTGGTTGGACGTAGCCGCACTGGCAATGCTGCTGATACTGGCATGGGAGCGGCAGGCCCGAGACATGCTCAAGCTCGTGGGCCGCAGTCCGCTGTCGTCGCGGACACGCGCATAACAGCCATTGGTGTGCCACCGGGAAAACCCGACGATTCCCATTCGGCTTCGGGCGGGACTATAGTCACGCTGCACGTATTCCCCTGTTGGGCAAGGTGTGCGTGATGGATACCGAATATTGGTTGAAACGCTGGCGCGAAGGGCGTACCGGCTGGCACCATGCGGAAGTGATGCCCTTGCTGGCCGGGCATTGGCCGGGGCTGGACGCGCCTGCCGGCTCGCGCGTGCTGGTGCCGTTGTGCGGCAAATCGGTTGACATGCTGTGGTTCTCGCGACGCGGCATGCACGTGCTTGGCGTGGACGTATCGCCGGTTGCGATCGAATCGTTTCTCGCGGAAAACCATCTGCACGCGCGCACGCGCAGCGGCGCCGACGGCATTCACTACGCCATCACCAACTCGCCCGGTGGCGGAGAGATCGAGATCATCAACGGCGACATATTCTCCATTGATCCGGCGACGCTCGCCGGCTGCAATGCACTTTACGACCGGGCCGGAACCATCGCACTGCCCGCCGCATCGCGCGAGAGACTGGCTCGCGAGGTGTACGTGAAATTGCCGGCCGGAAGCCACGGTCTACTGATTGCATTGGATTATCCGGAAGGCGAAATGCAAGGGCCACCTTTCAGCGTGGATGAGGCGGAAGTGCACCGGCTGTTCGGCTCGCACTGGAGCATCGACCTGCTGGAACGGCGTGACATCCTGGCCTCGCAAACGTCATTCTTCGAACAAGGCGTCACCGCGCTGCATACGGGCGTGTACGCACTGGGGAAACTCTGAAAGCCTGCTGCGATGGTTGTTCGGAGTCTCCAATCCGAGTGCATGCTGATTCACAGACCTGGACCGCCGCATGAAACGCATTTTGCTCACCCTGTTCGCCGCCGTGGTCGTGGTGGGCGGATTGATGTCGACGAACCTGCCGCGGGCCTGGGCTCAGGGCATCGTCCCCTTCCGCCGACAACTGACCTGGTTCAACGTCGCCCGACCGCTCAAATGGAGCGAACTCGAGGGTCGCGCGGTATTGCTGGATTTCTTCACCCCCGGCTGCATCAACTGCATCCACATGCTGCCGGTGGAGAAAAAGCTCGAGCAGCAGTTCGGCGACCGGCTGGTCGTGATCGGCATCGACTCGCCGAAATTCAGCGCCTCGAAAACGAAGCAGGGACTGGAATCCTTCATCCAGCGCTACGACCTGCGCCACCCGATCGTGCTCGACCCTGACATGAGCTTGTGGAAGGCCTACGGGGTGCAGGCGTGGCCAACACTGATCCTGGTCGGCCCCGGCAACACCGTGAAACAGACCTTCATCGGCGAGCAATCCTTCGAACAACTTGCCGGGCCCATCGAGGCCGCGCTCGCAAAGGCGCCATCGGTTTCGAAACTGCCGAAGTTGCCGCTGCGTCCGCTGGCGTTGCAACCGCGCGGCCTGGCAACGCCGGGGGGCATCGCCGTCTCGCCGAAACTGGTTGCAATCGCGGACACCTCGCACAACCGCGTCGTGCTGGCCAATCACGACGGGAAACTGGTGGCGGTGATCGGCAGCGGCTGCCCGGATGACGCCGACGGCAGCTACGCGCACGCCGGATTCAACCGTCCGCACGGGCTCGTTTTCCACGACGGCGCGCTGTACGTCGCCGACACCGATGGCCAGACCATCAGGCGCGTCAACCTTGCCCACCATGACGTCACCACGGTGGCCGGCAGCGGTCGGCGCGGCTTCGTCGCCTCGGGCGAATCCCCGGCCGGGACCGCCATACTCAATTCACCGTGGGATCTCGCATGGAGCGGCGGCAAGCTCTACGTGTCGATGGCCGGTGATCACCAGATCTGGCGGTACGATCCGGCCAGCAGGACCATCGGACCCTGGGCCGGCAGCGGGCGGGAAGGCCTGGAGGATGGCACACTCGGCGAAGCCGAGTTCGCACAACCGAGCGGCCTCAGCAACCACGGTCGCACACTCTACGACGCCGACCCCGAATCATCGTCGATCCGCTCGATAGCGTTGCCGGATGGCCGGGTCAGCACGCTGGTCGGACGTGGCCTGTTCAACTTCGGCATGCACAACGGCTTCGCCAGTCATGCATTGTTGCAACACGCCGAAGGCATCGCGTGGCACGCCGGCAGCATCTATATCGCCGACACATTCAACAATGCCCTGCGCAAGCTCGATCTCGGCACGCATCAGGTTTCCACGGTCGCTGCCCTGCTCGACCGCCCGCTTGCAGTGGCCGCGCTGTCGGCCGACACGCTGTTGGTGGCCGAAGGCAACGGCAACCGGATCGATGCCGTGCATCTGCCTGATGGCAAGGTGACAGCCTGGAGGATCGCCGGGCTCGAACCGCCGGATACCAAAACCTGTCGGACCCAACCCTGACCTCGGTGGATGGATGCCGCATTGGCGGACAATGCCCGCCATGCCGCCGATTCGGAGGGCGAGCCCCATGGATGTGGCGAGTAGCGCAGCAGGTCGTTCGGGATTCCTCAAGGCATCGCGCCCTTGCTCATCGGCGTGGGCGGCGTCGCGGTGTTTTGCGGCAAGGGCGGCAACCGGTACAACCCGAGCGCAATCACCAGCCCGACCAGCGACATCACGCCGACAAACACGCCGACCCCGTTCCAGCCGTGCGCAGCGTAGAACAATCCACCGCAGGCCCCCGCGATGCTGGAACCCATGTAATAGCAAAACAGGTACAACGATGACGCGTGCGCCTTGGCCGCGCCGGCGCGGCGCCCGACCCAACTGCTGACCACGGAATGACCTCCGAAAAACCCGAAGGTCAGCACCACGATGCCCAGCAGGATGCCCCACAGCGACGCCAGTGCGGTCAGCGCCGTACCCGTCAGCATCAGCGCCAGCATCACCCACAACACCTTGCGGCGCCCGAGCTTTCCGGCAAGGTGTCCGACCCACGGCGAGCTGAAAGTACCGATCAGGTAGATGATGAAAATGGCACCCACCACGGCCTGGCTCAGGTTGTACGGCGGCGCCAGCAACCGATAGCCGATGTAGTTGTAGACGGTGACGAATGCGCCGAGCAGCAGGAAGCCTTCCGCGAACAACCACGGCAATCCGCGATCGTGAAAAATCACACCGACGCGCTCGCCCAAGGCGCGCCAGCGCAACGGCTGCGGCTTGAAGTGGCGCGATGCCGGCAACAACCGCCAGAACACCAGCGCGCAGCCGACCCCGATCACCGCAACCACGATCACGCCCACGCGCCAGTTCGCGAAGTCGGCCAGCACCCCGGTGATCAATCGCCCGGCCATGCCGCCGATCGCGTTGCCGCTGATGTACAGGCCCATGCCGAGACCTATCGACGAGATGTCCATCTCTTCCGCAAGGTAGGTCATCGCGACTGCCGGCAGACCGCTCAGGGTGATGCCGAGCAAAGCGCGCAGGATCAGCAATGCGGTCCAGCTCGGCATCAGCGCCGAAGCCGCCACCAGCAACGCCGACACCAGCGTCGAACCGACCATGACCGGCTTGCGACCCCAGCCATCGGAAAGCACACCGGCGAACAACATGCCGAACGCGAGCACGAACGTCGTCAGTGACAACGACAGCGCGCTGACCGCCTCGCTGACCCCGTAGTCGCGGCTGAACTCCGGCAGCAACGGCTGCACGCAGTACAGCAGGCCGAATGTCGCGAAGCCGGCCGCGAACAGCGCCCAGTTGACACGCCTGAATGCCGGCGTGCCGTAGTGGATGAAATCATCCGAAGCCGGGCTGTCCCGAGGCGCGGTGGCGATGCTCATCCATGCATGTTAGGACAGTTGCGGCCTCGCGACCGCTGCCGGAGCCGGTCATCAGGGGCAGCGCCAATGCGGGCGGATCCAGGTGTCACGATCGCGGCCGTTCCAGTGCCCGGACACCCAGACGCAACCCCGCGCCGGCGCAACCGCGACCGCACGCCGCCGCGGCGCGACGACGCAGCCACTCAGCACAAGGGATGCCGAGGCAGCCAGGAGCATCGACAGCAATATCGGTTTGTGTTGCATGCAAGCTCTCCACTCGATGGGTCTTGCACACTGCAACGCGCAGCGGCGCGCCGGCGTTGACCGGCACGCGCATCATCGTCACGATCAGGTTCAGCCGCGCAGCAGACGCCGCATGCTGGCCTGCGCGTAACGCTCGCCTGCCGCCGCATCGACCGGAAACGCGGCGTCGATCGCCGCGAGCTCGTCGGCGCCAAGTTCGACATCCAGCGCGCCGATGTTTTCGTCCAGGTACCCGATGTGTTTGGTACCGGGGATCGGCACGATATGCTCGCCCTGCGCCAGTACCCACGCCAGCGCCAGCTGCGCAGGCGTGCACCCTTTCGCCGCCGCGAGCTCACGCGCCTTGTCAACCAGTGCGCGGTTCTTCGCGAAGTTTTCGCCCTGGAAACGCGGACTGGTGCGGCGGTAATCGTCGGGGGCGAAATCGTCCGGTTTTTTGATCGCACCGGTCAGGAACCCGCGCCCCAGCGGCGAGTACGGAACGAACCCGATCCCGAGCCTTGCACAGGCCTGCAACACGCCATCCTCTGGATCGCGCGTCCACAATGAATATTCGCTTTGCACCGCGGTGATCGGATGCACCTTGTGCGCGCGCTCGATGGTTTGTGCGGAAGGCTCCGACAGGCCGAGAAACCGGACCTTGCCCGCGCGCACCAGATCAGCCATCGCACCGACGGTGTCCTCGATCGGCGTATCGGGGTCGACGCGATGCTGATAGTAGAGATCGATTTGATCGACGCCGAGGCGCTTGAGGCTGGCGTCGCAAGCGGCGCGCAGATATTCGGGCCGACCACTGACACGGCGCGCCGACGGGTCGTCCGAAACGCGCACGATGCCGAACTTGGTGGCCAGGAACACGTCCTCGCGGCGGCCCTTGATGGCCTTGCCCACCAGTACTTCGTTGGTGTGCGGGCCGTAGATGTCGGCGGTGTCGAGGAAGTCCAGACCGGCATCCAGGGCATGACGGATCACCATGATCGATTCGGCGTCGTCGCGCACGCCGTAGAACTCGCTCATGCCCATGCAGCCGAGGCCGATGGCGGAAACTCGCGGGCCCTCGGGGCCAAGTGTGCGGGTTTGCATGATGTTCCTCCCTGCCTCGAAGCTTGGCGGTGCGGCGTCCCGGCAGCTCGCGACGAACAGCCGCTGTACGGCGCCGAACCGGCGCATGTCAACCGAATGTCGGCGTGCGCGTTGATTCCATGCACGCCCTTGTCCATGTTGCAGGCGGCGAGCTGACCGCGCGCCATATCGCAACGCGCGACATCACGCAATTTTAGCAGACAAGCTCCGCGAATCCTCCAACATCCGATGCCATCCCCCACCGAGACACAACCATGCGCAAACCCCTGATCCTTTCGACCCTGCTGGCGACGGCACTTGTCTGCTCGTCACTCGCTTTCGCGGCCACCCCGCCGCCCGCCACGAGTACAGGCCCCGCCACCGCCGCAAGTCAATCGTGGCATCACGGCATGCGGCAGCACCGCATGCATCGCCGCCATCACGCCATGGGCATCTTCGGCCGGCTCAAGCTGACCGACGCGCAGCGCTCGAAAGTCCACGAGCTGGCCCGGCAAAACTTCGATCGGGCGCGCCCCGAAATGCACCGCCTGCAACAGCAGCGGATGGCGTTCGAAAACGCGACGCCGGGCAGCGCGCCTTACCGGAGCGCCGCACAGGGCCTTGCCCAGGCCGAATCGAACGCCGCGCACGCACGCGTACTTCGCCAGGCCGACCTGCGTGCGAAAATCTACGAACTGCTGACGCCGACCCAGCGTACGCAGCTGGCCAGCATCCGCTCGCAGCGCGAAGCGAAGATGAAACAATGGCGTGAATCGCACATGCGGAAACAGTCAGCCGGCACACCCGCTGCGTCGTCCGCGTCGGCGCATTGAGCGAGCGCGAAGCCACGGCCGGCACACGAGGA
>JBOHYV010000018.1:0-16719 GCA_050738135.1 Rhodanobacteraceae bacterium
ACGATCCCCAACACGTGCACTGGGGTCCGCTGCGCGTGATCAACGAAGACCGCGTGCAGCCAGGCCAGGGCTTCGGCACCCATAGCCATCGCGACATGGAGATCATCAGCTACGTGATCGACGGTGCACTCGGCCACAAGGACTCGATGGACAACGGTGCATCGATCGTCCCCGGCGAGGTGCAGCGCATGAGCGCGGGCAGTGGCGTCACGCATTCCGAGTACAACCACGACAGCAAGCGCCTGACCCACTTCCTGCAGATCTGGATCATCCCAAAGTTCACCGGCATCACCCCCAGCTACGAACAGAAAACGTTCCCGGACACGGAGAAGCGCGGCCGCCTGCGGATGGTGGCCAGCCCCGACGGCGCCGACGGATCGGTCACGATCCACCAGGACGCGCGGATGTATTCCGGCCTGTTCGACGGCGACGAAACCGCCACGCTGCCGCTCGCGCCGGGCCGCCTCGGCTACGTGCACATGGTCAAGGGCTCGGCGACGGTCAATGGCCATGCCGTGTCCGCCGGCGATGCACTGATGTATGCCGACGAGGATGCCGTGCGCATCGAGCGCGGCAGCGGCGTCGAGTTGCTGGTGTTCGATTTGCCGCCAATGCAGTGACCCGACCAATCGAAACGGCGCGAGCGGCCGCCAGAAACGGAATCGGAATCAGCACGTAGATTGAGACGAACGCTTTTTGCGAACCCCAACATTTTCCTCGATGTTGGGCTTCGCCCGGATGAAGCCCGGGCTCAACCCAACCTACAACGGCTGCGCGGCCAACCTACCCTGCCAGTGCACGTCGTAGCGTGTAGTTGGGACGAGCGCTTTTTGCGAACCCAACATTCTTTCCTCTGTATACGCGCCAGAAGCCGGCATTGAACCCGGCGCCGAGAGTCCAGGCAGCCGGTAGGGCGGATTAGTGCCGCAGGCGCGCAATGCGCCAGCAATCTCGCGAACGCTTCCGGCTGACACAGTGCGCCTTGATCCATAGTCGCGTAGCCGCGTAGCCCGGATGGAGCGCAGCGGAATCCGGGGAGTTGTCGGATCGCCGTCCCGGATACCCGTCGCTTCGCGACTTCATCCGGGCTACTCGAATTCGGCTTTCCCGGAGGGAAAGGGAATGCGCGGGCCGCCGAATGCGAACCCTCATCCGGCGCGTTGCGCCACCTTCTCCCGGGGGGAGAAGGGAAAAACTTTACGCAAACGGATCCCGCAGCACGATGTTGGCGTCGCGATCGGGGCCGGTGGAGACGATCGCGAGCGGACATTCGGCGAGTTCTTCCAGCGTGCGCAGGTAGGCGCGCGCGGCGGGCGGGAGTTTCTCCCATTCCGTGACGCCATGCGTGGATTCGCTCCAGCCTGGGAATTCCAGATACACCGGCGTACATTCCTTCCAGCCTTCGGCGTCCAGCGGCGCGTATTCGGTGCGCTTGCCGCGGTATTCGTAGGCGATGCACACCTTCAGTTTTTCCATGCCGTCGAGCACATCGAGCTTGGTGATGCACAGGCCCGAGATGCCGTTGATCAGCACCGCGCGCTTCAGTGCGACGATGTCCATCCAGCCGCAACGGCGCGGCCGTCCCGTCGATGCGCCGAATTCGTCACCGCGCTTGCGGATGGCTTCGCCGATGTCGTCATCGAGTTCGGTCGGGAACGGTCCGCCGCCGACGCGAGTCGCATAGGCCTTGGCGATGCCGAGCACGTAGTCGATGTAGTCGGCGCCGACGCCTGCGCCGGCCAGCGCACCACCGGTGGTGGTGTTGGATGAGGTGACGTACGGATAGGTGCCGTGGTCGATGTCGAGCAGCGCGCCCTGCGCGCCTTCGAACAACACGCGCTCGCCGTTGCGGCGCAGGTCGTGCAGGATGCCGGCCACGTCGGACTTCATCGGTTCGACGTATTCGCCGAAGGCGATGGCTTCGTCCAGCGTCTGCTGGAAATCGACTGCGTCGGCGTGCAGATACTTGGTGAGCACGAAGTTGTGGTAGTCCATCACCTCGCGCAGCTTGTCGGCCAGCTCGTTCGGATAACTCAGGTCGGCGACGCGCACGCCGCGGCGCGCGACCTTGTCCTCGTACGCCGGGCCGATGCCGCGGCCGGTGGTGCCGATCGCGCCCGCACCCGCGGCCTTCTCGCGCGCCTGGTCCAGCGCGATGTGGTACGGCATGATCAGCGGCGTCGCTGGGCTGATCTTGACGCGCGAGCGCACTTTCACGCCGCTGGCCTCGAGTTCGGCGATTTCCTTTTGCAGCGCGGCCGGCGACAGCACGACGCCATTGCCGATCAGGCACAGCGTGCCTTCGCGCAGGATCCCCGACGGAATCAGGTGCAGGACGGTCTTCTTGCCCTTGATCACCAGCGTGTGGCCGGCGTTGTGGCCACCCTGGAAACGTACCACCGCGCCGATGTCCTGCGTCAGCAGGTCGACGATCTTGCCCTTGCCCTCGTCGCCCCACTGTGCTCCGAGGATGACTACGCTTTGTCCCATGATGTTCTCGCGTCAATGATTCATTTTGTTTAGGGCGACGTCGCCGAATTTTCTCGCCATTCCGGGGGCCGCGCCCGATTCATGGCGAGGCAACCCGGAATCCATTTCACTCCATTGCAAACGCAGGAGCTGGATTCCGGATTCCGCCCCGCCTACGGCGTGGGCGGCCCCGGAATGACGACGAATGATGGAGCCATGTTCAAATGCGCCCGTGGTACCTGAACTTGCGCCCACGCCGAGGCGCCGTCAATGCTTACTGTCTGACCCGGCCGCCGCACCTTCATCGATCGCCCGCATGAACGGCGAATTTCGATCGAGCACCACCACTGCACCGCCACCTTCGAATGTCTTGCGCCAGGTTTCCAGGCTGCTCCAGTAACGGAAGAATTGCGGATCCTTCGCCGACGCCGCAGCGTAGATCTTTGCCGCCTGCGCATCGCCATCGCCACGCACCACCGCAGCCTGCCTGGAAGCGGCGGCGATGACCTTCTGGTCGGCGCTGTCGCCCGTGGCGCGAATGGCCGCGGCCGCGGCCTTGCCCTGTTCCTGCGCTTCGCCGGCCTGCGCCTTGGCTTCCGCACCCATGCGTTCGTAAACCGATGCCAACGTGTCATCCGGAGGCAACACCCGCTCGATACCGATATCCAGAATCTTCACGCCCAAGTTGGCGCGAACCTTGCCGGCCACCGCGCCGAGCAGGGCCTGGTCGATCGTGCCGCCGTCGGCACCCAGCAGATCGGCCAGACTGTGTAGGGTGATCTGCTCGCGCAGGGCGGTGTGGATGACCGGCGTCATCCGTTGGGTGACCTTCAGTTCGTCGCCCGAAGTCACCTCGAAAAACGTATCGGGATCGGCAACCTGCCAGCGCACGAAAAATCCGACGCGTATCGGATCGCCGTCCCGGGTCTTGAAGTCCTCGGGCTCGGCTTGCAGCACGATTGCGCGGGTGTCGTACACCGTCAACTTTTCCACGAACGGCAGCTTGAAATGCAGGCCCGGGCCGATGTCGTTGGCTTCGACATGGCCGAATCGGGTCAGCACCGCAGCATGGCCCTGGCTGACGACATAGATGCCGTTGGCGCCGAGCAGCGCCAGCACGATGATCACGATGGGGATGACGTATTTCACGGGCCGACACCCTGCAAGCCGGGGCCCGAGGTCACCGGCATCTTCACCGACGCAGAGGACGCTGGCGACGCGGAGGCCGAAGCGGGTGCGCTGGAACCGGCCGGCGCCGGCGCGCTGCTGCCCGCCGGTTCGCGGCGCGCGGGAAACTGCACGATCACGCTGCCGGTGCCGGTATTGACCACGACACGATTCTTGCTCAACACCTCGTGCATTGTCTCCAGCCACAGGCGATGCCTGGTCACCTGCGGCGCGGCCTTGTACTGGATGAGGATCTGGTCGAACCGTGCGACTTCGGCCTTCGCATCCGCCACGACCCCGCCGCGGTAAGCGTCCGCTTCCGCGTTGAGCGCCGCAGCCTGGGTCCGGGTTTCCACTTTGTCGCGCGCGACGTTCGCCTTGGCGGTGGCCTGCGCGGCCTTGGCATCCTCGCGCGCCTTGGCGATGCCATCGAAGGCCTGCTTCACTTGCGACGGCACGCCGACATTCTGGATGTCGACGCCGGCGACCGTGATGCCGATGTCCGCACGCGCGAGCGCGGCGAGGAGTTGTCGCTGGACGTCGGCGGTGAACGCGTCGTCGTTGCGTTGCATCAACTGTTTGAGGGTGTGGACACCGACGGTTGCACGCACCGCGACGGTCGCGGCATTGCGCACCGAGTCCTCGGCATTGCGCACCGAGAACAGGAACTTGCGTGCGTTCGTGATCTTGAACTGCACGTAGTAATCCACCAGCGCCAACTGGCCATCGCTGGTCAACAGGCGCACCTGGTCATTCAGGGTGTGTGTCTGCCCCTTGTCGACAATCTGCACACGGTCGATCGGAGAGGGAAAGCGGAAATGCAGGCCCGGCTGCAGCACGCTCTCCAGCCGACCAAACTGCAACACCATCCCGACCTGCCGGTCGCCCACCATGACCCAGCCGCCGATCGCGAACCACAACACGATCAGCAGCACGATCAGCGCCAGCGCACCCAATGGCCCCCGGCCGAACGGACCCAGTCCGCGCCGCAGTTTGCGCAGCCACGCTTCGAGATCGGGGCCGCCGTGTCCACCGCCGTGCCCCCAAGGCTCACGATCCTTGGGCTCGCGCGGTTTGTCGCCGGGTTCCTTCCAGGGCATCTTTGCGGCAGCCTCGGGTTGCGGTGAGTGATGCGCGCGGTGTTCGGCGCAAACGACGTATTCTATGCGATCATCCCGCTTGCGGCAGCACCCGACACCAGGCCAGCGAGGGCCCCGGAGGTTCCTCCAACATCAGGACGGCCCCCTGTCCCGACTTTTCATGACAGCGGCTCCGGCGGCCCTCTACGGCAGCTCCGGTGCAACGCGGTCGCAGCTCCAGGGAAGGTCGGGTCAATCCACACCATCGTCATTCCCGCGAAAGCGGGACTGCGCGGAAGCGAACATCGGCGAAGCCGATGGCCTGAAAGACGCGTTGCAGGGCGGCGTGTAATCCAGTGCCTTCTTGTAACACATTGAAGTTCAAAGGCACTGGAAAACTCGCGCCATCCTTGGCGCTCGCCCTCCGGTCGCCTTCGGCGTTCGCGTTCGCAATCCTGCAAACGCAGTCCGGATATCGCTTCGCGATCCCGGGATGACGAGCAAAATCAGAGCTTCCCTAAGCCGGGCCGAGCCAATCGCGCAGAAGCCGTCCCTCGTCGCCGCGCACGTCGCCGGCGAGGGGCAGCAGGAGGTCACGGGGCGCGTCGATGTCCAGCCGCCAGCCTTGCTCGTCGTAGCGTTCCGCCTTCACCGCGCCCAGCTCGATCAGGCGCGCGCGCAGCCGCCCCGCTCGCGGCGGCAGGCACAGCTCCGCGTGCACCCATGCACCGACCAGTCGCTCGCCCATGGATTGTCGAAGCAGGTCCAAGCCATCGCCATTCTGCGCGGACAGCCACACCGCGACGGGCGAGCCTTCCGCATCACGATCAACGCGCGGCCCGGCATGGCGGGAAATCGGGCCATGGATGTCCGGCTCTTGATCAGCGCCGGCAGGGACGCCTGCATTCAACAAGTCGATCTTGTTGTACACCATCAACTGCGGCACGTCGCCCGCGCCGATTTCATCCAGCACGCCATTCACCACTTCGATCAGCACGTCGCGCTCGGGATCGGCGGCGTCGGTGACATGCAGCAACAGGTCGGCGTCGCGCGCTTCGGAAAGCGTCGCGCGGAACGCGGCAATCAGGTCGTGCGGCAGTTCGCGGATGAAGCCGACCGTGTCGGCGAGCACCGCAGGCCCCGAAGCGAGATCATCCAGCCGGCGCACGGTGGGGTCGAGGGTTGCGAACAAGCGATCGGCGACGAATACCTCGCCGCGGGTGACGGCGTTGAACAGGGTCGACTTGCCGGCGTTGGTGTAGCCGACCAGCGCAATGCGCGGCAGGGTGTTGCGCAGGCGCGCGCGACGCTGCTGGACGCGCTGGACGCCCACCTTGTCGATGCGCTTCTGCAATTGTTCGACGCGCTTCTGCAGGAGGCGGCGGTCCGTTTCCAGCTGCGTTTCGCCGGGTCCGCGCAGGCCGATCGAGCCGCCGCGCTGGCGCTCGAGATGGGTCCAGCCGCGTACCAGCCGGGTGGCCATGTGCTTGAGCTGTGCCAATTCGACTTCCAGCTTGCCTTCGTGCGACTGCGCACGTTGCGCGAAGATATCGAGGATCAACGCCGCCCGGTCGATCACCCGAGCCGAGAAATGTTTCTCGAGGTTGCGTTCCTGCACCGGCGTCAGCGCGTGGTCGACCAGCACCAGGTCTGCGCCGAGTTCGCGCACCTTCGCCTGCACCTCGTCGGCCTTGCCGGCGCCGATGAAGAACCTGGGATTGGGCGTGGCCACGCGCGCACGCACGCTGTCCAGGATTACCGCGCCCGCGGATTCGGCAAGCTCGGCGAATTCGTGTGCGCGCCGCGCAGTCGCGCTATTGCCGGTGTACGGCAACACCAGCAACGCACGTTCGCCTCGCTTCTCTCGTTCGAACAGGGGAATCAGTCCTGCGCCGGGGGTTCGGCGTCATCCGTCCCTGGCTCTTCGACACCGACCTTGACCGCGCGGCTCGGCACCACGGTCGAAATGGCGTGTTTGTAGACCATCTGGCTGACTTGATTGCGCAACAGCACCACGAACTGATCGAACGAATCAATCACGCCCTGCAGCTTGATGCCGTTGACCAGGTAAATGGCGACCGGAACACGGTCACGGCGCAAGGCATTCAAAAAGGGATCCTGCAGTGATTGGCT
This sequence comes from Rhodanobacteraceae bacterium, assembly GCA_050738135.1. Classification (GTDB taxonomy): domain Bacteria; phylum Pseudomonadota; class Gammaproteobacteria; order Xanthomonadales; family Rhodanobacteraceae; genus 66-474. The sequence continues at coordinate 6,849 of JBOHYV010000018.1, forward strand.
TTTCGACATTGATATGGCTCTGCGATCCCGGGTTTTCCCGCACATTCGAATGGTAACGCAGATCGACCCGGATTGGGCCGCTTCACGCGGTTTTTACACCCAGAAACAGCGCGACCGCCGTGACGACCGAGCGCGCGCAATCGGGCGCATCGGGATCGAATGTGCGCACATCCGTTTCGCCGCGCAACCAGGTTGTCTGGCGCTTGGCGAGCTGGCGCGTCGCGTGGACGGCGCGTTCACGAAATGCCTCCTGCGAACACTTGCCATCCAGGTATTCCCACGCCTGACGATACCCGACCGCCCGCAGGGCCGGCAAATCGGGACGCAGATCACCACGCGTGTGCAAACGTCTTGCTTCTTCCATGAAGCCTGCCGCCAGCATCGCGTCGAATCGCGCTGCAATGCGCTCGCGCAAAAGACCTCGATCGGGTGGGATCAATGCCAGCTTCAACAGGCGATACGGCAAACGTGCGGCGCGTTGCGAATGCGCGTGCAAGGCAGTCAAGGTGTTGCCGGACAATTCGATCGCCTCCAGCGCGCGCTGGAGGCGCTGGGAATCGTTGGGCCGGATGCGTGCGGCGGCTGCGGGATCCAGCGTTGCCAGGCGCGCGTGTAGCGTTGGCCAGCCATGGCGCGCGGCTTCCGCGTGGAGGCGCGCGCGCAGCACGGGATCCGCGGACGGCATCGCGGACAGTCCTCGTTCCAGTGCGCGGAAATACAAGCTGGTGCCGCCCACCAGCAACGGCGCGTGGCCGCGCGAGCCGATGGCCTGCATTGCGGCCATCGCATCGTCGCGGAACTGCGCCGCCGAGTATGGTTCCAACGGGTCGCGGATATCGATCAGCGCGTGCGGATATCGCCGCAGCGTTTCACCGTCCGGCTTGGCCGTGCCGATGTCGAGGCCGCGATAGACCATGGCCGAATCGACACTGACCAGTTCCAGCGGAAATCCTCCGGCCAGCGTACAGGCCAGCGCGGTCTTGCCGGTGGCGGTCGGACCCTGCAGGAAAATCGCCGGCGGTCGATGATCGATGGCATTGGCCTGCTGCACCATGCCATGGATTGTACGGGCGCGGCCCCGCAGCATCGCCTTATAATGGCGCCTATTGCCATCCGACAAGACATAAGATATGCCGAACATGATGAGGGCGCTGGTCAAGCGCGATGCCGACAAGGGCATCTGGATGCAGGAAGTGCCGGTGCCGGAATACGGCCACAACGACGTGCTGATCGAGGTCGAGAAAACCGCGATCTGCGGTACCGACCTGCACATCTACAACTGGGACCAGTGGGCGCAGCGCGTGATCAAGCCCGGGCTCGTGATCGGACACGAATTCGTCGGCAGGATCGTCGCGGTGGGCAGCGAGGTGCGTGGTTATCGGGTCGGCCAGCGCGTGTCCGCCGAGGGCCACATCACCTGTGGCATGTGCCGCAACTGCCGCGCGGGCCGTCCGCACCTGTGCCCCAATACCGTCGGCATCGGGGTCAATCGCAATGGCGCGTTCGCACAGTACATCGCGATGCCGCACTCGAACCTGTGGCCGGTGCCCGACCAGATCCCTTCGTCGCTGGCAGCATTCCTCGATCCGTTCGGCAACGCCACGCATTGTGCACTGGAGTACGACCTGGTCGGCGAGGACGTACTTATCACCGGCGCCGGTCCGATCGGCGTGATGGCAGCCGGCGTCGCGCGCCACGTCGGCGCGCGCAACATCGTGGTCACCGACGTCAACGAATACCGCCTGAACCTGGCCGCAGAAATGGGTGCCACCCGCGTCATCAACGTTTCGCGGCAGCCACTGCGCGAAGTGCTCGGCGACCTGCACATGGAAGGTTTCGACGTGGGTCTCGAAATGAGCGGTAACCCGCACGCCTTCAATGACATGCTCGATTGCATGTACCACGGCGGCAAGGTCGCGCTGCTGGGCCTCCTGCCCAACGGCGCCGGCACCGACTGGGACAAGGTGATCTTCAAGGGCCTCACCCTGCACGGCATCTACGGCCGCCGCATGTACGAGACCTGGTACAAGATGACGCAGATGCTGCTGACCGGCTTCCCGCTGCAAAAAGTGCTGACCCACCAGCTCGCGATCGACGATTTCCAGCAGGGCTTCGACCTGATGGCGTCGGGCCAGTGCGGCAAGGTGGTGTGCAGTTGGTGATGACTGGACCACGCCGGTGAACGACAAGCAGCCAGCACCGGACGAAAGTCCGCCGCGGCGGAAACGCCAACGCTGGCTTCGCCATGATGGAATCGACCTCGGTGATGCGATCGTCCAGATCTTCGCGGTGGTTGTCGGCATCCTGTTGGCGTTGTTCATCAACGACTGGGTGACGAAGCGCCAGCAGCGGGCAACTGCTTCTGCAGCCCAGCGTGCCATCCGCGCAGAGCTCACCCATAATCGGAACGCAACGCACTCGGACGTGACGATACTCTATGCAGCCGCAACGAAATTGCTGGACTTGCCTGAAAAGGGAAACCAGCACCTCCGCACGTGTGATGAATGGAAACCCATGGCTTCGGTCGGGGTGCCTGACTGGACTGATGCCGCTTACCAGATTGCGCTGTCGACCCATGCCTTGTCCTACCTGCCGTTCAAGCGCGCGGAATTGATCGCGCAAGAGTACGGCGCTCAAGACACTTTCAAGCAGCTCGCCTTTCCGCGCCTGATTCATGTTCTGGCCCAACCACACAGTCGCGAGGAGTGCGCCATGGCGCTCGTAAGTTTTGCCAACCTGGAAAAATCCATGAGCACCGTCTATGCCTATCTGATTGGCCCCGACAAAACCAAGTGGCCCGTGCCACCTTCCACCTCGCCCATTCCGCCACCTGCTTCGAAGTAAAACCGCCATGACCTACGCCGCGCAAGACCGCTACGCATCCGAACTCGACAGCATCCGCGACTCGGGTCTGTACAAGGACGAGCGCATCATCACCTCGCCGCAGTCGGCGGAAATCACGCTGGCTGATGGCCGCAAGGTGCTGAACTTCTGCGCCAACAACTACCTGGGGCTTGCCGATCATCCACGCCTGATCGAAGCTGCCAAGAAGGCGCTGGATACGCACGGTTTCGGCATGGCCAGCGTGCGTTTCATCTGCGGCACCCAGGATCTGCACAAGCAGCTTGAACACGACATCGCACGGTTCTTCGGCACCGATGACGCGATCCTGTACGCCGCGTGTTTTGACGCCAACGGCGGCCTGTTCGAACCGCTGCTGGGCGAAGACGACGCGATCATTTCCGACGCATTGAACCACGCCTCGATCATCGACGGCATCCGCTTGTGCAAGGCCAAGCGCTTTCGCTATGCCAACGGCGACGCGGCTGATCTGGAAAGGCAGTTGCAGGCCGCCGATGCCGCGGGCGCGCGCACCAAGCTGATTTCGTCGGACGGCGTGTTCTCGATGGACGGGGTGGTGGCGCCGCTGGACCGGATCACTGCGCTCGCGAAAAAGTACAACGCGCTGGTGCACATCGACGAATGCCATGCGACCGGCTTCATCGGCAAGACCGGGCGCGGCTCGGCCGAAGTGCACGGCGTGCTGGACAGGATCGACATCTTCACCGGCACGCTGGGCAAGGCGCTGGGTGGCGCGGTGGGCGGCTTCACCACCGGCCGCAAGGAGATCATCGACATGCTGCGCCAGCGCTCGCGGCCGTACCTGTTTTCCAATTCGCTGCCGCCGGCGCTGGTTGCGGCTTCGATCGAAGTGTTGAAGATGCTGGACGAAGCCGGCGAGCTTCGCGAGAAGCTCGCGGCGAACACGAGATATTTCCGCGACGCGATGACCAAGGCTGGTTTCGAGATCAAAACCGGCAACCATCCGATCGTGCCGGTGATGACCCACGACGCCAAGCTGGCGCAAGCCTTGGCTGCGGGCCTGCTGGACGAGGGTATCTATGCGATCGGCTTTTTCTTCCCGGTGGTGCCGGAAGGCAAGGCGCGCATCCGCACCCAGATGTGCGCGGCACACACGCGCGAACACCTCGACCGCGCGATTGCGGCGTTCACCAAGGTCGGGCGCAAAGTGGGCTTGCTGTAGGCTTGACCGTCCAATCCTGCTGCGACGTTCTTCCAAGCTTGTCATTCCGGGGCTGCCTGCGTTGTTTGCAGGCAGAACCCGGAATCCAGCCTTTGCCTTCGATCAAGATCAAGAACTGGATTCCGGGTTGCATCCACGATACGGCTGTGGATGCCCCCGGAATGACGATAAAGTTTTGTCCGTACACGATCCTCGTGCCAACGCCTTCGAACTTTCAGCGCAATGTCATTTGCCGGTCATCAGCTCGATCTTCCCGATCGCCCACAAACCGTCGCGCGGATCGCCGATAGCAAAGATGCACAGGTCGTGGTTGCCGGTCGTCGTGGGAATCGACACAGTCAGTTTGGTCTGAAGCATGGTTTTCGTTGCGTTTTCCAGCGGCAACGTGGCCAGCAAAGGGCCCTTGCACGAATCGAGGTGAATCTGGAATTCGCCAGCCGGAGCAGCCTTCGGCCTCACGATCACCTTGGCGTTGTCGGTCCACAACTGGAAATTCCACGGCAGGTTGCCGACCGTCAGCGCGATCTGCCCGACACCGTCCAGCGGAGCGCCCTTCCACTTCCAGCACATGTTCTCGATGTCGACGCGATACACCGGGCGTTTGCCGTGCAAGGGGCGATCATCTTCCAGACGCAGCACCAGTTGATTCTTGCAGGAATCGAGCTGGTCGCTGTTGCGCATGAGCAATTGCGCGGCGTCGACCGTTTGCGCACGCGGCGCAGCCAGTTCAAAGCCATTCGACGCGAACGTCGCCGCGCGCAGGAGCGTTGAGCGGCTGGCGGGAAATGTCAGTGGCTGGGTGTAGGGTTTTGAATCCACGGTCGGTGCGGCGCCATCGGTGGTATAGCGGATGGCACCGAAGCCGGACTGGTTCGACAACGCGACGCCGATGGTTCCGGTCGGTGCCGCGGTCAATTTGAAGTCGGGCGCGAACGCGCTGTCCGCATAGCGGATGCCGAGCGCCCGGTAACGCGCCAGCTCCGCAGGCATGCGTTCCAGAAAGCCCTGCCAGTCGCGGGCGGATGCGGGCGACCAGGCAACCTCCGACAATGCGGCAATGCGCGGAAACACCGCATGCTGCACACGCGCGAAGGTCGGCATGTATTCGGTCCACAGGTTCGCCTGCACGCCCAAGATGTGTTGCGTCTGTGCCGCGGTCGCGCCCTTCGGTACCGGGTCGAAGTCGTAGATGTCCTGAAGCGATTCCACGTCCGGCCGGCCCGGCGGCTCGTCGTGCAAAGCGGACTGATAGTGATCCAGATACAGAGTGGGCGACGTGGCCATCACCACTTCATGACCCTGTTCGATTGCCTGCAACGCGCCGCTTGGAGCATGCCACGACATCACCAGCGCCGAAGCCGGCACCTTGCCGTTGAGGATCTCGTCCCAGCCTACCGCGGTGCGGCCATGCTTCGACAAATGCTCCGCGACCTGCGTGGTAAACCAGCCCTGCAACTGATCCATGTTTTTCAGGCCGAGTTCGCGCATGTGCGCGCGGACTTGCGGTGAAGCTTCCCACTGGTCCTTGGCCGCCTCATCGCCACCGATGTGGATGTATTTCGACGGAAACAGTTGCATCACTTCGTCCATGACGTTGTCCACGAACTCGAGCGTGCGCGCATCGGGCTTGAGCAACCAGGTATTGACGCCCCAGTCGGTTGAAACCGGTGGCCGCTTGCCGGTGACGCCCAGCCACGGATACGCCGCGATCGCGGCTTGCGAATGCCCGGGGATATCGATCTCCGGCACCACGGTGATGAAACGCTCGGCCGCGTAGTGCACGATGTCGCGCACTTGCGCATCGGTGTAGAAACCGCAATACGGCTTGTCGGGACTGCCTGTCAGCGCCGCATCGGGGCCGACCGCCTTGCGACACGCGCCGATTTCAGTGAGCTTCGGATACTTCGGAATCTCGAGACGCCATCCCTGATCATCGGTGAGGTGCCAGTGCAACACGTTCAATTTCTGCAACGACATCCATTCGAGCAAGCTCTTGATGTCGGCGACCCTCTGGAAATGCCGCGCCGAATCCAGCATCAGGCCGCGCCACGCAAAGCGTGGACGGTCGGCGATGGCGCCGTCTGCAACCTGCACCGGGCCGCGCGCCCCGTCGGGCGTCAGCAATTGCCATACGGTGACGCCACCGTAAAACAGTCCGCGTGGCGCGCGCGCCGTGACCATGATGCGGCCGCCGCCAATCCCGATGCGATAGGCCGCGTCGTCCGGCACGTCTGCACGGCGATCGAGCCGAAACACGATCGCCGGGTGCGTATGCCCGTCCGGCGCAGTTTCCACCCGCAGGTGCAAGCCACGCGTGGAGGCGACCCGGGTCGCGAACCTCTGGACGATGGCGAGCGCCTGTGCGTTGCCCCGTGCCTGCACCAGCACGCGATCGCCATCCGCCACCGCAACGAAGCCGTGCCCGGCCGGATGCATTTCGGCCGGCTGCGGCAGCAGCGACCATGCCGGAACGGTCGCCGCAGCTGTACCGGCCCCGAACAGCAAAGTGACGGCGAGGATCAGCGGGCAGAGGCTGCGCACGAGGGACATCGCGAATCAGTCGTGCGGCAGGCTGATGGCATACAGATACCACGCATCGTGCGGCAGCCACTGCTCACCCCAACGCCAATCGTCGTCCTTGCCGGTCCGGGCATATCCGAGATCGAAGGCGATTCCGTCGTCTTCGCCGTCGAGCCCCGCGGTGATGCCGTTGATGATGGCGCCGGGCGCACTGGTGTACTCCCACGAATCGAAGAACATGTACTGGATATTGAGATGACCGCTGCCGATCAGCATGCTGGTGTCGTAAGGATTGCGGCCCAGTATCCAGTGCAGCTGGTTCCACGCGTAATCCCGCAACTTCGCCTGGAATGTCGGGTCGCCTGTGAACATCGGCGCGGCGATGCGCGCCGCGGCCGCCAGTGATGCAATGCGCGCATCCTCGCCCTGCCACCACGTGCCCGCGGCGCCGTGCGGGAAGAAGAACTTCACGGCCGCCTTGCCATCCTCGAGACGCACGAGTTCACGTGCGTACCCGAACGGGTTGTCGACATCGCCGGTGATGCGCAACTGGAACGCCATCGAACGTCTGACCACGGCACGCACTTTCTGCCGGCGCCCGGGGGTCGCGATGGCAGCATATTCGGCCAGCGCCACCACCGGCATGCCGTCATCGGTGGCGTTGAAGAACGGGCCGCCATGCTCGTCGATGCTCCAGTAGTCGCGATGGCCGCCGCGCGTGGCCAGGCGACCCATCAATCGAACGGCCCACCCGTCTGCCGCCTTGCGCCAGGTTTGATTCCGGGTTGCCCGATAGAGTTCGGTTGCGGCCAACAGCGCGCAATAGTCATCAACGATGTTCCCCCTGCCGTCGTGCAGCAACTCGCGGTTGTGGTGCTGCAGATAACGGAAGGCCTGCTCGGCGGTCGCAAGATAATGCCGGCTGGAAAAATCACCATGCCGCGGAAGCGTGCTGGCGGCCGCCAATGCCGCGATCGCCATCCCGCCACCGGTGCCGAAACTCGCCACGTAGTCGCGGGGCCACTCGGGCTTGCCGACTTCAGCCGATCCTGCGCTGCCTGGGCTGGTCTTGATGACCTGGCGAAAGTTGGTGGGGCTGATGTTCCGGTCATCGGGCCGCTTCAGGCGGCCGGGCGCACCGATGCTTTGATAGAACGACCCGCCCGGGACATGCGCGCGCACCAGAAAATCGGCGCCATAAGTCGCTTCGTCAACCAGACGCCTCAGATACTGACTGAAGTTGTGGTTCCCGGACGCCTTCAGGTCGCGCCATGTGGCGACAAGACTCCACGCGACCAGCGAGACTTCCTGATGATTGCCTTCCGCCAGGTGCACCCCGTAATCGCCGGTGGCGGCGTACCAACCGCCATGCAGGTCGACGTACCGGGGACCGGCGGGGTCGGGGTTCTTCAGATGTGCATCGGCTCGATCCATCGCTCCGCTGACGCGCTGGCCCTTGAAATAGTAGATGACGTTCGACAGCGTGTAGCGCTCCAGCACATTGTCGGCGACGCGAAACGGAAACGAGGCAACCTCGACGCTGCCGCTGACTTTCACCCGGTAGCGCCCGGGCTTTTTCAATGCGGAAAAATCGATCGTCCAGTAGCGCCAGTCGTGCCAGTGGTCGACCCGTCCCGATGCACGCGGTTTTCCCTCCAGCACCACCTTGCCGGTGCGCACATCGACCACCGTGAAGGCCACGAAACGGTCGCCGCTGAAACCCTGCACGATGGCACGCTTCGGAGCCGCGGTGTCATACCCGACCTGGTCGACCAGGACCAACGGGCGCTGCGGGGCTTCGACTTGCGCCGCGGGGCTGACAGCCTCGGCCGATCCAGCCATCGCCCAGACCAGAACGACGATGAAGGCACCGCACACGGACTTCCGGAAACCAGGCACGCTTACCTCCCGCCCTTCGATCTTGAACATCGGGTCCCGCCCGTTGGACGAATCCGATTCTATCGAATTGCGCCTCGAATGGGCCCGCCAACACAGGCTGCCATGGGACATGCACCACGCCGGGAGTTGTCGCTAAGCTGGCGTGTCCTTGCCGACAAGCGGATTCGTGCGAATGCGCTCGACCAGCTTCCACCATCCCTGGGCGTTCCGGCTCGGATGCCTTGCGGTGGCGACCGGTGTGTGCCTGCATCTGCCGCCGTACGTGATGGCGGCACCCGTGCACTTTCGCATGGCCGGCATGCCCATGGATGGATGGATGGAAGCCGGCATGGCGGCGATCATCGTGGGCGCATTGCTGGCGGTATTCGGGTTGACGCCGCCACCCGCACAACTGCGCAGGGCGGCGCGCCGTGCGCCGGTCGGGGTGTCCTTCCACGTCTCCGACAACGCGCCATTGACCATCGAGCACGCCAAGCTCGCGTTCGTCCTGGTGATTGCGCTGACCATCGACGTGATGAAGCCCGCGTCGATTGCATTCGTGATGCCCGGCATGGTGCGCGAATATGGGCTTGCAATGTCGACCGTGGGCTATCTGGCACTCTCGGCGCTGATCGGCACCGCAGCGGGATCGCTGATCTGGGGACGGCTGGCCGATGTGTTCGGACGACGCTCGACGATCCTGTTGTCTTCGATCCTGTTCATGGGGACCGCAACGTGCGGGACCATGCCGTCGTTCCGCGGCAACCTCGTCATGTGCTTCATCATGGGCGCCGCGGCCGGCGGCATGCTGCCGATCGTGTTCACGCTGATGGCGGAGATCGTGCCGGCAAGGCACCGGGCCTGGCTGCTGGTCGCGCTGGGCGGAATCGGCGCGTCGGCGGGATACCTGGCGGCATCCGGTGCCGCCGCCCTGCTTGAACCGCACTTCAGCTGGCGCATGCTGTGGCTGTTGAACCTTCCGACCGGCGCGTCGATCGTGTTGCTCAATCGCCAGATTCCCGAGTCGCCGCGCTTCCTCGCAAGCGTCGGTCAGCCCGAACAGGCACGCTCGATCATGGCCCGATTCGCCGGGTCCGCGTACTCCGAGGTCGCGGGCGGCGCGGACCATGGCGGCTCGGACGCGGAGCCGGTCCGGTCGGTTCGGCAAGGCATCCGCCAATTGTTGCGCGGCGGGTACGCGAACATCACCACCGCACTGGTGCTGTGCGGACTGGCCTGGGGAATGGTGAATTTCGGATTCGTGCTGTGGTTGCCGTCCAATCTGCACAAGCTCGGCCTCGCGACGCATACAGCCGGAACCCTGATCGCGCAGTCGGCACTTCTGGCGACGCCCGGCGCCGCCGCGGCGGTCTGGATGTACCAGTGCTGGAGCAGCTTCAAGTCGCTCATGCTGTTTGCGGCGTTGAC
>JBOHYV010000019.1:0-16403 GCA_050738135.1 Rhodanobacteraceae bacterium
GGCCATCGCTGCGCGATGTTCGCTCCGCCATCCATGGCTCCGCAGTCGAACGGCGCCTGCTTGCGAAGGCGCCAGTTCTCACCCTCACCTTGGCCAATAACAAAAACGGGCCGCAAGGGCCCGATTTTGTTATTGGTCGGGGCGGCGGGATTCGAACCCACGACCCCCTGCCCCCCAGGCAGATGCGCTACCAGGCTGCGCTACGCCCCGACCGGTTCACGAACGGCCATCATAACCGATCACCGCGCGCGACACCCCGCGGCTCACATCTTGCGGATCGGGTCGCGCAGCAATTGCAGAAGTTGTTCCAGTTCCAGCCGCATCTGGCGCACGATCTGGTGCGAAATGCTGGCTTCCATCCTGCCTTGCTGGCCTTCCAGCCGGGCGCGGGCGCCGGTGATGGTGAAGCCCTGGTCGTACAGCAGCGCCCGGATCTGCCTGATCATCAGCACATCGTGGCGCTGGTAATAGCGTCGGTTACCGCGCCGCTTGACGGGGTTCAGGGCGGGAAATTCCTGCTCCCAGTAACGCAGCACGTGCGGCTTGACCGCGCACAGTTCGCTGACCTCGCCAATCGTGAAATAGCGTTTGGCGGGAATCGCGGGTAATTCGTTATTGCTGCCCTGATCCAGCATGGTTCTCGACCCTCAGTTTCAGCTTCTGCCCCGGACGAAACGTCACGACCCGACGTGCGGAAATGGGAATCTCCTCGCCAGTCTTGGGGTTGCGCCCCGGGCGCTGATTCTTGTTGCGCAGGTCAAAGTTGCCAAAACCCGACAACTTCACCGGCTCCCCCTGTTCGAGCGCCTCGCGCAACACCTCGAAAAAGGCGTCCACGCATTCCCTGGCTTCACGCTTGTTGAGGCCTACATCAAGAAACAGGCGCTCGGCCATCTCTGCCTTGGTCAGCGTCATGTCAACTCCTCAAATGGGCCCCAAATTCGATTTCCAACAGCTTGACCGCCTCGGCCACGCATTGGTCCCCCTCCCGATCCGTAAGCGTGCGTGAATCGTCTTGCAAAATCAAGCCTATAGCAAGACTTTTTCGACCTTCGCTCAAACCCGGACCGTGAAAACAGTCAAACAATACCAGTTCCGTAAGCATTGTTGGCAAACCTGAACGAAGCCGGGCTGCGATCTGGCCCCATTCGGTGCCTTCATCGACCTCCACGGCTATGTCGCGACGCAGCATGGGGAAATGCGGCAGGGCACGTGTGGTCGGGATCGCGCGTGCGCGCAACGCGTCCAGTTTGACCTCAAAAACACAGGTTTCCGGCAGGTCGAGTTGCTGCCGCAGGGCGGGGTGCAAGACGCCGATGGCACCCACGACAGCCCCATCCCGCCGCACCCGCGCGCCGCGGCCGGGATGCAGCCATGCGGGAAGGTCCCGGGCATCGAACGACCACGCCCGCGGTGCCCCGGACAGCGCGAGCAGCGATTGCAGATCCCCCTTGACGTCAAAGAAGTCCAGCGCGCGCTTGGGCTCGCCCCATTGCTCGGCGCCGGAATTGCCGCAAGCCACCGCCGCCAGCATCGCGGTTTCGAGCGGCGCCGCGTCACCCGTTTTTCCCGAGTCCCGAGAAACTCGCCGCTCCTGCGGCTCGCCCTTCGGGCCATCGGCTGCGCCGATGTTCGCTCCGGCATCCTGCCTCCGCAGTCCGAGTCCCGAGTCCCGTTTGCCAAACACCACCCCTGCCTCGAACAACCGCACCCGCGTCTGCTGGTGATTGCGATTGCGCTTCAGCGCCTCGGCCAGGCCCGGCAACAACGAAGTGCGCATGACCGCCAGATCGGCGGACAGCGGGTTGGCCAGCGGCACGGCTTGTGCGTCGAGTTGCCATGTTTGCAGCAGGCGCGGATCGACGAATGCGTAGCAGATCGCCTCGTGGTAATCGCGCGCGGCGAGATCGGCGATGAGCGCCGCAACCGGCAGTACGGATTCATCGTTGCACGGTGCCGGCGGCGTGCCGGCCGGCAATCGCACGGGAATCGCGCCATAGCCGTGGATGCGCGCGACCTCCTCGATCAGGTCTTCTTCCCGCTCGATGTCGAAGCGTCGCGAAGGCGGTGTCACTCGCCACCCGTCGGACCCTGCTTCGACCTGCATGCCGAGTGCGATGAGGATGCGTTCGACCGCGTCATCCTCGACCGCAATGCCCAGCACCCGCGCGATCCGCGCGCGCCGCAGGGCAACGACCGGCCGCTGCGGAAGGTGCTCGGGCAACACGGCTTCGATGACCTCGCCGGGCTGGCCGCCCGCGATCTCGATCAACAACGCCGTGGCGCGCTCGATTGCCGCGCGCGGCAACCCGGGATCGACGCCGCGCTCGAAACGGTGCGCCGCGTCGGTGGTGAGGCCGAGCTTGCGCGCGCGACCCATGATCGCGGCGGGCGCGAAATGCGCGGCTTCCAGGAACACGTCGAGCGTCGCGTCGGTGACGCGCGACCCGAACCCGCCCATCACGCCGGCAGCTGCCAAGGGGCTGGCGTTATCGGCGACCAACAGGAACGACGGATCGAGCGCCGCCTCGCTGCCATCCAGCAGCTTCAGCGTTTCACCGTTGCGCGCATGCCTCACGATGATTCCGCCGTCGAGCTTCGACTCGTCGAAAGCATGCAGCGGCTGGCCGGTCTCCAGCATCACGTAATTGGTGATGTCCACGACCGCGTTGATCGGCTTGACGCCGGCCGCACGCAGGCGTTGCACCATCCGGATGGGCGTCGCTGCGGCCATGTCGATGCCGCGCATCGCGCGCCCGAGGTAGCGCGGACAATCGGCGCCGGCCTCAAGGCTAATCTCGCGCGGCGCGGAAATCGCGGGCTTTACGGCCGGTGCCTCGAAAGCCTTTGCGCGCGAGCCGAATTCCGCCGCAACTTCGTCGGCCAAGCCCAGCATCCCGAGGCAATCGCCACGGTTGGGCGTCAGTTCGACTTCAATCGCCGTATCAGGCAAGCGAAGGTATTCGGCCAGCGATTTCCCGACCGGCGCATCGCCCGGCAATTCCATCACGCCAGACGCATCGGCATCAATGCCGAGTTCCTTCGCCGAACACAGCATGCCGTGCGACTCGACGCCGCGCAGTTCCACGGCCTTGATCGTGATGCCGTTCGGCAACTTCGCGCCGATCATCGCCAGCGGCACGAGCAGACCCGTGCGCGCGTTCGGAGCGCCGCACACGATCTGCACTTCGCCGGCACCCGTGTCGACTCGACACACGCGCAGCTTGTCGGCGTCCGGATGCGGTTCACGAGCGACGATGCGGGCAACGATCACGCCGTCCAGCGACCCGCCGATCGGCGTGACTTCCGCAACCTCCAATCCGCTCATGGTCAGGCGCCGTGCCAGCGTGGCGCTGTCGGCGCGGATGTCGACAAGCGAGCGAAGCCAGTTTTCGGAGAACTTCATCCGTGCGGATCCTTATACGAACTGCGCGAGAAAACGCACGTCGTTTTCAAAAAACGCGCGCAGGTCGGTGACGCCGTAGCGCAGCATCGCGAGACGTTCCACGCCCATCCCGAATGCGAAACCGGTGTAACGCTCCGGATCGACGCCGCAATGCATCAACACATTCGGGTGCACCATGCCGCAGCCCAGCACTTCCAACCAACGCGTACCGCCGTCGTCGCGTTGCCAGCGGATATCGACTTCCGCCGATGGCTCGGTAAACGGGAAATAGCTCGGCCGGAAGCGCATCTCAAGCGCTTCCCCGAAAAACGCCGCGACGAACGCTTCCAGCGTTCCCTTCAAGTCCGCGAAGGTTGCCGAGTCGTCCACCAGCAGGCCTTCCACCTGGTGGAACATGGGCGAATGGGTCTGGTCGGAATCGCTGCGATAGACCTTGCCCGGCGCGATGATTCGGATCGGCGGTTGCTTGCCGCGCATCGCGCGGATCTGCACTGGCGAGGTGTGGGTGCGCAACAGCCGGCCGTCGCCAAGGTAGAAGGTGTCGTGCATCGCGCGCGCGGGATGGTGCGCGGGGAAGTTCAGCGCCTCGAAATTGTGCCAGTCGTCTTCGATCTCCCGCCCCTCGGCGACGGAGTACCCGAGTTGGGCGAAAATTGCCTCGATGCGTTCGCGGGTACGCGTCAGCGGGTGGATGGTGCCACGTTTCCCATCGCGTCCCGGCTGACTGACGTCGATGCGCTCGGACGCAAGGCGCTTTGCCACCGCAGCGCGCTCCAATGTTTCCTTGCGAACGGAGATCGCGTCGGCGATATTCTGCTTCGCCGCGTTGACTCTCGCACCGCGCGCCTGGCGTTCGTCCGGCGACAACTTGCCGAGCGCCTTCAGCTCCGCGGTGATCGCGCCGTTCTTGCCGAGCAGCGCGACGCGCTGCGCCTCGAGCGCATCCAGCGTGGCAGCCGCGGCGATCGCGTCCAGCGCCTCGTCGATACGTGCGGTCAATGCGTTCATCGCCCCTCTTCGTAGGGCGGACACTGTCCGCCGAACTCATGCGAACCCCGAATGGCGGACGCTGCCCGCCCTGCATCCTCGCGGCTTCCAAACAGAAGCGGGAAGAGCCAAGGCTCTTCCCGCTCGCTTGCATCATAGCGATCCGGCGTGAACGCCGGAATCGTTCAAGCGGCCAGGTTGGCCTTGGCTTTCTCCGCGATCGCACCGAACGCCGCGATGTCGTGCACGGCCAGATCGGCCAGCACCTTGCGGTCGATCGTAATGCCCGCCTTGTCCAGACCCGCGATCAGGCGGCTGTACGACAATCCGAACTGGCGCGCGGCCGCATTGATGCGCACGATCCACAGGGCGCGGAACTGGCGCTTCTTCTGCTTGCGGCCGATGTAGGCGTACTGCTGGGCCTTGGTGACGGCCTGCTTGGCGACGCGGTAGACCTTGCGCCGGGCGTTGTAATAGCCCTTGGCGGCCTTCAGGGTTTTCTTGTGACGCGCACGCGCGGTGACGCCACGCTTGACTCGTGCCATGGTCGTCTCTCCTTACGCGTAGGGCAGCATGCGGCTGACACGCTTGGTGTCGCAGTCGCGAATCTGGTTGGGGGCGCGCAGGCCGCGTTTGCGCTTGGTCGACTTCTTGGTGAGGATGTGCGACTTGAACGCGTGCCCGGCCTTGAATTTGCCGGACGCGGTCTTGCGGAACCGCTTGGCAGCGGCCCGATTGGTCTTGATCTTTGGCATGTTTGCCACTCCGTTTTGGTTTTCGTGACTGGCCCGGGCGGCGATCAGCGATCGCACTTTCCATCCTTGCCCTTGCCGGCTTGTTGTGCGGCGACCGATGGTGCGAGTCACCGAATTGACCACCCGCCGATCCGCGGCGGACGGGTTGCGCTTCAACTTCAAAGCGCTGATTTTCTCTCGCTCTCCTCAAACGACGGAACCGTTCCGGGAAAGGGAAATTATTGGGTGCCGTGTTTTTCTCCCTCTCCCCGAGCGCTTCTGCTCGGGGGAGAGGGGAAGTTGGTGCCGTGCGGGATCGCTTCGACCCGACCGGTCTGGTACCTTCAAACTCTGTCGATGAACAACCCTACTTCTTTTTGGGGCTGATCATCATCGTCATCTGGCGGCCTTCCATCCGCGGGAACTGATCCACGGTGCCGGTCTCGGAGATGTCCGTCTGGATCCGCTTGGCAAGCTCCATGCCCAGCTCCTGATGCCGCATTTCCCGGCCGCGAAAGCGGATGTTCACCTTGACCTTGTCGCCTTCCTCCAGAAACCGGACCATGTTGCGAAGCTTGATGTTGTAATCGCCGACATCAGTGGTCGGACGGAATTTCAGTTCCTTGGTCTCGACCTGCTTGGATTTCTTGCGCGCAGCATTGGCCTTCTTCTGCTGCTCGAACTTGAACTTGCCGAAATCCATGATCCGGCACACAGGCGGATCGGCGGTCGGCTGGATCTCGACCAGATCCAGGCCAGCGTCCTCTGCCATCGTCAATGCCTCGTCGCGTTCGAGGATTCCGACCTGATCTCCATCGGCGCCGATCACCCGCACACGCGGGACACGGATCTCGTGATTGCGCCGATTGCTCTTGTTTTCGGTTGCGATACCTTCTACTCCTCGTCAAGTCCGCCAGCATGCCTGGCCTGCATTCCGTCACCGAGCCCGGGTTCGGCCCGCAGCCGCCCCATGAAGGCTTGCAGGGACATTTGCCCCAAGTCTTCTCCGGAACGCGTGCGCACGGAAACGGTGCCCCTCTCCTTCTCGCGATCGCCGATCACGAGCAGCCAAGGCACCTTCTGCAACGTATGCTCGCGGATTTTATAGCCGATTTTCTCGTTGCGCAAATCGGCCTCGGCCCGGAATCCGGCCTCGTTCAGGCTCCCGGCCACCTGTCCCGCGTACTCGCCCTGCCCGTCGGTGATATTCATCACCACAGCTTGGACGGGCGCCAGCCAAGTCGGGAAGTTGCCGGCGTGGTGCTCAATCAGGATGCCGAGAAACCGCTCCATCGAGCCCACGATGGCCCGGTGCAGCATCACCGGGGTATGGCGCTGGGAATCTTCGCCCACGTATTCGGCGCCGAGGCGCCCCGGCATCGAGAAATCGACCTGCATGGTGCCGAGCTGCCAGTCGCGGCCGATCGCGTCGCGCAGGTGGTATTCGATCTTGGGGCCGTAGAACGCGCCCTCGCCCGGCAGCTCCTTCCACTCGGCGCCGGCCCGGCGCAGCGCCGCGCGCAAGGCCGCCTCGGATTTGTCCCACACCGCGTCGTCGCCGATGCGGGACTCCGGGCGCAGCGCCAGCACCAACTCGACATTCGTGAAACCGAAGTCCTCGTACACCTTCAGGGCCTGACGGTGGAAGTCCACGACCTCCTGTTCGATCTGGTCCTCGGTGCAGAAGACGTGGCCATCATCCTGGGTGAAGTTGCGCACCCGCAGCAGTCCGTGCAGCGCACCGGACGGTTCGTTGCGGGTGCACGAACCGAATTCGCCGTAGCGGATCGGCAGGTCGCGGTAGCTGTGCAGGCCGTCGTTGTAGATCTGCACGTGGCCCGGACAGTTCATCGGCTTCACCGCGTAGGTGCGCTTTTCCGACTCGGTGAAGAACATGTGGTCCTTGTAGTTGTCCCAGTGACCGGATTTCTTCCACAGCGACACGTCCAGGATCGAAGGACAGCGCACTTCCTGGTAGCCGGAATCGCGATAGACGCGCCGCATGTACTGCTCGACCTGCTGCCACAGCGTCCAGCCCTTGGCGTGCCAGAACGCCATGCCCGGCGCCTCTTCCTGCATGTGGAACAGGTCGAGCTGGCGGCCGAGTTTCCGGTGGTCGCGCTTTTCGGCTTCCTCGATGCGTGTGAGGTAAGCCTTCAAATCCTTGTCGTTCAACCACGCGGTGCCGTAGATGCGCGACAACATCGCGTTGTCGGAATCGCCGCGCCAATAGGCACCGGCGGTCTTCATCAGCTTGAAGGACTTCAAGCGCCCGGTATCGGGTACGTGCGGGCCGCGGCACAGATCGGTGAATTCGCCCTGCGAATACAGCGACAGCTCCTCGTTGGCCGGGATCGATTCGATGATCTCGGCCTTGTAGTCCTCACCGATGCCGTGGAAGAACTGCACCGCTTCCTCGCGCGACTTCACGCTGCGCGACAACGGCAACGATTCCTTGGCGATCTTGTGCATCTCGGCTTCGATCGCGGGCAGATCCTCGGGCTTGAACGGCTCGCCCTTGGGGGCGAAGTCGTAAAAGAAGCCGTCCTCGATCACCGGCCCGATCGTCACCTGGGTGCCGGGGTACAGCCGCTGCACCGCTTGGGCCAGGAGATGGGCGCTGGAATGGCGGATCACGTCGAGCGCCTCGGGCGATTTCTCGGTGACGATCTCGACCCGCGCGTCATGGTCGATGCTGCGCGAAAGATCCACCAACTTGCCGTCGACCTTGCCGGCCAGCGCGGCCTTGGCGAGGCCAACGCCAATGGACGTCGCGACCTCTCGCACGCTGGGTGGGCTCTCGAATGACTTCGTGCTGTCGTCGGGAAGCGTGATCGTGATCATGGGTCAAAAGCCGGGACTGGGGACTCGGGAATCGGAACCGGTACCCAGGACTCGGGACTCGGGATTGGCGAACGCATGAAACCAGTTACCCCCCCTTCCAGCGGAAGGGGGTCGGCGCGCCAGCGTCGGGGGGATGCCATCTTGATACGGGCAATCCTGCATGGCGCCAGGAAAACACAGGCACAAAAAAGGGCGCCACGCGCCCTCGCGAAACGGTGAGGCGCGCCAGGTTAGATAGTGACCGTCGTAGTTTCCATGTCGCACACTCGGCCGGCAGTTACCTGCATGCCACCCTTGCAGCTACGGCTGCAAAGTTAGTGCAGGCGCGACGCCCCGTCAACGCGCTGCCGATCGACGGCTATTTGCCCGGTCCCTTGGCGCGCACTGCCTTCACCTGGTCGGCGGTAACCGGCTTGCCATTGTTGCCCCATGAAGACCGCTCGTGGTTCGCGATGTCCGCGATGTCGGCGTCGCTGAGGGCCGGCCCGAACTCCGGCATCGCGCTCGGATACGTTTTCCCACCGATGTTCCGCCCGTGGGCACCGTGCAGGATCGTTTGGATCTGCACCGTCGGATCAGGATTCAGGACCACCGGATCGCCCTTGAGCGGCGGGAATGCGCCCGGCAGCCCCATACCAGTGCCTTGGTGGCAGGCGGCGCAGGTGCTGGCATACAGCGATGCGCCATGCGCGGGATCGAACTTGTACGGTCCTGACGGGGCCGCTCCGGCAGTTGGCGCACTCGGCGGTACAGCCACGCTTGCCGACGGCGTCGGTGCCGCCGCGGCCACCGGCGTTTGCGGCGAGGGCGCGCCGGTCTCCGTAACGTCGAGAACGCCATGGGCGCCAATCATCAGGTGTGCAAAATCATGGTCCACGAACGAGTATTTGCCGACGTCCGCCATCACCAGATCGAATATCGCGCCCTGTCCGGGCCCCACCGTGTAGGCGGAAACATCGCTCAATGCCTGGGCAGGGTCACCGCCGGGATAGACCTTGTCGAAAACCGCCCCGATCACGTGAAACGAAGTCCACAGATTGGGGCCGGCATCCACCAGATAGATGCGCACGCGCTTGCCCGCCGTGGCCGTCAGCGGGTGGCCCACGTACTGGGATGCCACGCCATTGAAGACCACCTCGTCCGGGCGTTCCTCGGTCATTTTCTGATAATCGGGTCCCATGAGGTGACCGGATACCTGCTGCGTGTACCACTCGCTCTGCACCAGCACATAGCTTTCAGCCGCGGGGGGAAGCGGTATCTTCGGCGACACGATCAGCGCACCGTACATGCCGTTGGCCATGTGCAGCAGGATTGGCATCGTCTCGCAGTGGTAGACGAACGCGCCGGGTATGTTCGCCACGAAAGAGAAGTGGAGCGACTTGCCGGGGTCGATGTCCACGAAGTCCCGGTTGGGCGCGACCTGCGCGGCATGAAAGTCGATCGAATGATCCATCGTGCCGTGATTGGTCAACGTCACGTTGACGGTCTGGCCCTGGAGTACGTGGATGACCGGACCGGGCACCGTGCCGTTGTACGTCCATGCCTGGTAGTACACGCCATTCGCGATTTCGACCTTGTCATCGGTGACGACCAGATGGACATTCACGCTCGGTCCCGGCGTGAGCGGCGGCAGGCGCGCATCTCGCGCTTGCGCGATCGGCTGGCTCGACGCGAGCGACAGTGGCGAAACCGCAGCCGCAGCCGCAGTGGGCGTCGGCGGCTTCACGTGCAGGCTGCTGTGCAAGCCTGCAACGAGGAAGAACACCAGCACGGCAATCCCGAACAACGCCGGCCCTTGCAAGCGCCAGGACAGTGGATGCGCCGTGACGGGAATCGCCTCGGCGCGCCACTCGGAGACGCGCCGCCAGCGGGGCCAGCCCTGCTCGATGTAGTAATCGAGGCTGTACGGACTCGGCCCCGAACGGCTGTTGATGACCAGCAGCGCGATGAACACCAGCACGTACACGATGCCCGTACCCATGTTGGCCGCGCCCACCGAGTACGGGCCACCGAAACCTTCAGCGGTACTCCAGACCAGCAGGCTGAACAACGCGCCGAGCACGTACACGCTCTTGCGTGCGATCCCCAGCACCAGCGCGGCCGCGAGGGCAGTTTCCAGGCCGCGGGTGATCCCGACGAAAACACCGGCGTTGGGCGTGACCAGCCAGATCCAGAAGTGGAACCACCACGCCGACCAGCCGGGTTGTCCCTGCGCGGCGTTGTGCAGATAACCGACGTAGTGGACCGCAAAACCGGACGTCCAGGTGAACGCCGCATTCGCGACCCAGATCAGCCCGAATGCAACCCGCAATCCCGTCCTCGCCATCGCCGGCCAGGCTTCGGAAAACTGCTCACGGACGTTCGCGTGTGACATGCAATGGTTGTTCGCTGGTTCGAATCAGGCTAACGCGGTACAGCGGCCGCAGTCTACCCGGCGAAGCCATGGGCTCGTTTGACCGGAATCAACCGGAATCCCCGCGCCGCTGCCGCGTTCACCTGCGCGCATGCGCCGTGATGACTACGAGCAAAGCACATACCCTCGATCGCCCACGCGTTGAGCGCCGCCAAGGATCACGCTATAGTTCGCGGCCCGTGCGTAGCTCACTCGAATAGCCCGCTCCCCTCACCCGCAAGCAGGCAAAGTGGAGGGATCGTCGCGAGGCTTCGTTGCAGAAAGTTGTAGCGTGGCCTCACCCGTTGCCCTCTCGCATGTGGGCGAGGGAGAGTCGTCGTCGCGCTGCGCGCGACATCGTTGTTCGTTGAACCGGGGCGGTTAGCTCAGCGGTAGAGCACTACCTTGACATGGTAGGGGTCACAGGTTCGATCCCTGTACCGCCCACCATCCGAGCAGCAACTTGCGGATGGTCGCCCACGCGAATACGGAAACAGTACGGAAAACCGCGCTGCGAAACGGCGCGGTTTTTCGCGCCTGGCGTTCGTTCTGCCCGCTCGGCACGTGCAGCTGCGTTGCTCAATGCGATCGAGGATTACGTCGAGCCCGGTGCGGAAGAGCGCTTCTGGCTCGGCGCGATGTGCAGCGCGCCGATTTTGGCATCATTCAACGGTCCCTTGCTGCCGCCTGCGCCGCCGGTGTAGTGCGCGAAATGCGCGAGGTCGCTCATGTTGAAGCCCTGCTCCAGCGCGAACGTGCAACGCGCGTCTGCCTTCGCATCGAACGTGGCGGTAGTCGAAAGTTGCTGGCGGACGCTGTGCGGCATCACGATCGGAACGGTTTGCGCGGGCGAACCCGCGCACTCGATCTTCAGGCGCTTTACCGCGGCGGTGATGCCGGTGTCGATCGGGCCGTGGTCGTTCGTGTAGTCCAGCCAGACGCGAAAACGGCCATTCGAAGGCGCGGTCCAGGCGCGCGGCCACGCGCCACTTACCTGCGACTCATCGCCTACGCAGGTTGCAACGCCTGGCAGCGACTCGATGCCGTCCTTGTCCAACCGCGTCACGCGCATGCACCGGCGTGCGGACGACGGCGGCAGGATCCAGCTGCCGGCGGCGTTTCCGAATCGCTTCCCATCGACGTACAAGACGCTGCGATTGCCATCCGCCTGCACTTTCCAAGCGTCACCTTCGCGCAGCATGCCCGGTGCGCCCGGGGTGGTCGGCGCATACATCGGCGCGTGGGTGTGCAGCGGCGGGGATGCGGCCCGCACGGCTTTCAAGGAAACGATCGTGGTGCGTCCGGATTGCTCGACCTTGCCCGCGATCAACAGATTGCCGTGCATGTTGTTCGGGCGCCTCAGCGTGATGCGCCGCTTCGGCAGTTGCAGCGTGATCGCATCACGCGCGCCGAACAGCATCGGCACCAGCGACACTGGAAGTTCCGGTTTGACGCTGCCGTCGTTTTCGAGACCGAACACGCCCTCGGTGACCATGTCGAGATAACCCGCCACCGACCACAACTGGCGCGGCGAATCCACCACCGGGCCGCTCAACTTGCCATCCTCGACATGCGTGGATTGCGTGAGCAACGCGTAGTTTTCCATATTTGAGCCGGCCAGCGCGGCGCCACGCATCAGGGATCGGATCTCGAACGCGATCAACTCTGGATCGTCCACCTTGCGCGCTGCGCGCAACGCATAGGCGCTCACGAACGGCCAGATTGCGCGGTTGTGGTAGATCGGCTGATCGGCGCGTTCTGGCCATATCACCGGGCTGCCGGCCGGCCACGACGGATAGTGCGCCAGTGATGCACGCGCGCGTTGCCGATCGGCCACGCCACTGGTGATCGCGAGCGACAGCCCCAGCAGGTCGTAGGCTTCCACCGGCAAGCCGTCGCCTCCAATGTAGCTCATGTACATGCCGCGATCGGCGCGCCAGAAATGCACGTTGATTGCCAGTTTCAGCGCGTCCGCTTGCGCAGCGTAGTGCTGCGCGCGGTTGTCGCCGCGTCGCGCCGCCATGCGTGCGGCGAGCCGCAGCGCCTCGTAGTGCAGCACGTTGGTGGACAGCGCGAACGACTGCCCGATGAACACCACATTTTTCGCCGTCCATTCCGGATAGGTCTGTTCGCGCCAGTCGAGGAACGAAGTCTCACCCCGATACAGGCCCATGTGCGCATCGAAGGCGTATTCGCGATCCTGCGCCAGCGTGTCGTTCAGGGCTCGCCACACCCTGTCGGCGAAGTCGCCGTCGCCGAGCAAGTGACGCGCGGCCAAGAACCACACGACCCGGTCGGTGCTGATCGGCCAGCTTCCGCCGGAACCCGTGTCCTGCATCGGGTACAAACCCCGCGGGATTCCTTTCGCGCGCACCCCGGAGAGCTTGAAATCCAGCGAGTTCACCGCCCGCGCGCGGTCATACCGCCACAGTCCGAGGTCGATCGAATAGGAAACGTCGCGCGTCCACACGTACGGCCACTTCGCGCCGGCCTCGAAGCAGCGGCACGGAATCGCGTGGTCATGGTCGTATGCGCCGTCGTGGATCGCCGTCACCGAATCTTGCGCAAGGTCATCCTGCGCCATCGCGTAGAGGCCGTCGAACAGCGGACTGGCGGTTTGCACATACAGTGCCGGTGCGGGGATGTCGCGCTCGCCGAACGGGCCGTGCAGCGAATAACTGCCGTCCGCGTTCGCGGTGATGCCGGCGCGTTGCCCCCGCCAGTGCACGCTAGCGTGCCATGGCGGCGAGGCGGCCAGCGTAACCGCGAGCACCGCAGCAGCCAGCGCGATCAAGGCGATGCCTCGTCGATGCGTGCGTCGGCGGATTTCCCGGCACGCAAGCGCAACCAGGTCACCGCGCCGTAGCGGTCCTGCCCGTTCGTCCAGCCCTCGACATCCGAACCCTTCAAGGCATCGAGCGATGCGGCGCGGCGAATCGGCCGACCATTCACGCGCACGCGCTTCGCCGTCCCACCATGGATTGCCACCAGATAATCGCGCAGCGGCGGACGAAACGAACCCTGCGGCGCCGCCAGCGCGAACTCGACCTGTGCGCCGTTCCGGCGCACCGACATTCTTTGCAGGAAGTACGCGCCCTGTTCGTAGGCGTAAGTCTCGCCATCGTCATCGTAATAATTGAAATGGGTGGCGAGCTTCGAGGGAAACACCTGCACCATCACGGTCTTGACCGGGTACTGGCCGACATGATCCATCACCGGCTGCACGGGAATAATCGCGCCCGCACGGATGAACAGTGGAATGTCGCTCCAGGTCTTCGCGTTGACGGGATAGTCGATGGTCTGGCCGCCCGCGTAGGTCTTGCCGGTGAACCAGTCGGTCCAGGTTCCCGCTGGCAGGTAGACGTGTTTCATGGTCTGGTCCCGCTCGACCACCGGCGACACCAGCAACCACTGTCCGAACAGCCACGCGTCCACGTCGTTGCGCACCTCCGGATCGTGCGGCCAGCCGAATGTCAGCGGCCGCACCAGGCCCACACCGTGCACATGGTCCGAATGCTGGTAGGCATAGATGTACGGGATCAATGCATAACGCAGGCGGATCGCCTTCACGGCGGCCGCCTCGGCCACGGGCCCGTAGCGCCACGGCTGGCGCTTCTGGCCGAAGGTTCCGTGCACGCGGAAGATCGGCGTGAACGCACCGAACTCGATCCAGCGCGCGTAATTCTCGTCCGATGGATGGCCGTTGAAACCGCCGCCGTCCATGCCCCATTTCATTTCACCGACGTCGATCGCGCTCAACATACGCGTGCGCTGCGCCGCCATGCTGGCAAAGCCGGTGTCGATGTCGCCCGACCACAAGCCATACGCGTAACGCTGCGCACCCAGCCAGAAGTTGCGGTTGATCGACCACACGCGCTTGTCGCTCGCCGCGCGCTGCGCGCCGTAAAGTGCGCGCTCCATGTTGAGGAATTGGGTGTTGGACGTCAGTTTGCCATTCTTGCCGTACACGTCGGCTTCGTCGTTCCACCAGCCGGCAATGCCGTCGTCGAAACCGTACTTGATGGCGAGCTGGCCGAACCACCGCCGGGTTGCGGGCTTGTCGAAGTCCACTTCCTTCGCCGGCTTGTGCGAAAAATAATCCTGGTACGCTTGCTCGCCGGGAATCCACAAATCGTGCGCGGTGGCGTAGCGCCCTTCGGCAGTGCCCATCAGCAGACGTGGTTTCATGATGCCGGTGATGTGCATGCCTTCGGCGCCGAGCATCTTCGCAAGCTTCCCGCCGGGCCCGTCGGGAAACTTCTTCGGATTCCAGCGGAATTCACCGTAGTCGCCCTGCCCCCATGCCTTCCAGTCGAAATCGAGGGTGAAGTTGTCGATCGGGATGTGCCTGGCGCGATAGGTCCTGACGATGCCGAGCAATTCCTTTTCGTCGATGCCCCACTGGCTGTTGGTGAAGCCCATCGCCCATTCGGGAAACAGCGGAGCCGGGCCGCTGATCTTCGCTAACTCGCCGAACAGTTCCCTGGGTGACCCAACGAGAATGTAGTAGTCGGCGTCGGCACGTTTGAAGTCGCTTACGGTGATACGGCCGTTGGCAAGGTCGAAATTCGCGACACCGCAATCGACCAGCACGCCGAATCCTGCCGTGCTCCACACGAACGGTGCACCCGCGTGCCCCTGCTTGCCGGCTTGCGCGACCTGCTTGCCGCTGCGCTCCAGGCCGGCGCTCACCGGCTGGTTCGCCTCGAAGCCGCCGATGCCGTACAGCGCGTCGCCCGCCGCGTGTTCCAGCACGATGCGCCCTTGCGCCAAGGCGCCAAAGCCGGCCTGTTGCAGCAGCCGATGGCCATGCGCGTCATCCACGCGCAACGCACCTGTCCGGCGATTCCACGTGACGACCATGCGACTGGAACGCAACGTGACCGTTCCGCCGTGCTTCGTCACTTGCGGATGGAACGACGTCGCCGCGGGATGCGGATCGATCACCAAATCCGGTAGCGTGGCGTGGCCCTGCGGAAGATAGTGCACGTGCAACACGCCGGGCGCGGCCAGTTGCAGCGAGATCGTCGCGTCGCCTTGCGTCAGTTCGACACCCTGCCGGCCTACGTTGCGCACCTGCAGCGTGACCGATGCATTGGCGGCTATGGGACCGCCGGCCAGCAGCAACAAAGTGACTGCGAGTGCGCACAGCTTCGATGTCATCAGGTTGCCCTCCTCCGGCGATCGTTCATTCTGACTGACCACAGAAGCGGGGCCAAAGCCCCTCTCCGAAAGAGGATGCCACGCCAGGGCGGGTGAGGTCCGCGCCCGCGGATTGTGGATGGACCTTCCCAGCACACAGCGGCACGCAACGCCGGACTCTCATCCGGCGCTTCGCGCCAAGGAAAAGGCGGCGTTTCCCGCCCCTTCTCCCAAAGGGAGAAGGGAGAAGCAACAAAGCCCGCTGGCATTTCAGGATTGAAGCAACTGCAACATCCATGAATACGTGTGCGCACATCCGCGGGGTCGCCCACGCCGCGGGTCGAGCTGGACGTCGTTTTCAGTCGCGCGAGACGCGCGCGGCGCACGCAAGGGATCCGTCAATAATGGCTAATGCTCGCTGGTAGCGTGGCGCCGTCATCCACCAGATCTCCCCGCGCAGCTTCCCCGACGCTGATGGCGATGGCGTGGGCGACCTTGCCGGCACCCTCGAACGGCTCGACCATGTCGTCGGCCTCGGCGCGACCCCGTCGGCACGACGAAAGCCGAAAGTATGCCGGTCGAGCGGCCGTAACCGGCAATCACGGGCAAGTTTGGCTAGGATCGGAGTCTGGCGGTCGCATGGTGGCGAGCAGGATGCCACCGATGAAGCTGATCGCGCGGCGCTCCAGCCTGTGGCAGGAGGTGACCCACCCGGAACCGGAGCACCCCCAGGAGGACTGACGGATCATGCAGAAGCTGGCACTCATTGGCGACATCGGCGGCACCAACGCACGTTTCGCGCTGACCGACCTGTCTGCGCCGCAACCGCAGATCCTGCACGAGGAAACCTTCACCGACGCCGGCTTCCACAGCCTGCGCGATGCCGCGCGGCATTACC
>JBOHYV010000020.1:0-16301 GCA_050738135.1 Rhodanobacteraceae bacterium
CGATCAGGGTGAGATGGCCCACGCCGCTGCGCGCCAATGCTTCGGCAGCCCAGGAACCGACACCGCCCAATCCGATCACGGCCACGTGCGCCGCCTCCAGCCGCGCAACGCTGCCGGCACCATACAGCCGCTCGATGCCGGCAAAACGTGGGTCTGTCATTCGTAAAGGATAATGAGAAACGAGTCCGGCGAGCAGGCCACGACGATCAGAGCACGGCGATTACAGCCGGAGCCGGCCACGCAGGATCCCGGCAAACATCACCCAGTCGCCCATCAAGCTATACAGGGGATGACGGAATGTCGCGGGTTGGTTCTTCTCGAACACCAGATGCCCGATCCACGCACAGCCGTAACCACACAGCGGCACGCCGACCAGCCACCACGGATTGCGGGTCGCCACCGCCAGGCAGGCGATCACCAGCCAGGATCCGATAAAATGCATGCGCCGGCAACGTCGATCGGCATGCTCGCCCAGATAAAACGGGTAGAAATCGCGGAATGTTTTGTACATGTGGGCACATCATCGCACCAAACAAAAACCCCGCATTTCTGCGGGGTTTTTGTCTTGCATGGACAACGCTTGTTCAGGCAAGCTCAACCGCATCGGCCTGCAGCCCCTTGGGGCCCTGGACGACGTTGAAGCTTACCTTCTGGCCTTCCTGCAGGGACTTGAAGCCGGTGCCCTGGATCGCGCGGAAATGCACGAACACATCCTCACCATTTTCACGGCTGATGAAACCGAAGCCCTTGGCATCGTTGAACCATTTCACGGTGCCGGTCTGACGCTCCGACATAACTGACTCCTTACTACTCGATTGGTTGAAAACAGCGCACCTGCGTGCGCAACGTGAAGCACTGACTAGCGAGAGTGAAGACAGCGATGCGATCGTTGCGACGGTCAGCAACCAGCCCCAACAAGCCTCCCCGAAGGCTTGGCTAACTCAGCGGCGCGATCCTACAGCAGTTTTGCACCAAAATGCCAGTGCACCTGCGGTCAAACAACTGAAACTGCTCACGCGCCGGCTCAATCGCGTTCGGCCCGCCGACGCTGGTTCTCCTCGATCCCGACCAGAGCGGCCAGCCCGCCGCTCAAGGCCAGGGCCGCGAGGCCATAGCCGATCAGGCCGATCACCATGCCCAGCGCAAGCTGGGCGAACCCCGCACTTTCATGTGAAACCGCGGCGGCAATCCCGTAGGCAATACCGGCCACTACCAGCAGCATGCCGATCCACGCGATCACCCGCGCGGTGGCGAGGGCAAGGCCGAGATGGCGACTTTGCAAGGTTCGGTAAGGCAGCCAGCGGCGAGGTTCCATGGAGATTTCCTGCGTGGACTGTGCGGTTCGGAGCAGCTGTTCTGGAATCCCGACCACGGAGCTCCTGGCCATGGTTGGCGGCTTTGGACATTCCGGACTCCCGGCTTTGGAGCCGTTTCCGCGCCAGGCAACCTAGCGATGCAGCGATCAGGAATGACCCCACGCAAAGACGTACTCGCAAAGGCAGAGCGTAACGGGTCCCGGCATTGAAAAACATCCGGCACTGCCCGCGGTTTCGCGGCGCCGGATCGGGTCGTTCACGCCTCACCGTTGCGGTAATGCGCGAAAAACACACGATCGTCCAGGGTCGGGCGGACCGTTTCAATCGCACACCAGCCACTGCACGCTGAACTGTCGATCGGGATCGGTCCACACCTTCGCGACACGCAAGCCACCGCGGGCCGCGAGCCGCGCAAAGCCTTCAAGTGTGTACTTGCAGCTCAATTCGACCCGCATCGCTTCGTCCGGGGCGAAATGGAAGGCCCCGCCGCCGGCGCGCACATCCTGCTCGCGGATGCTGACAATGTCGGTCTCGATGCGTTCGGCCAGCGCATGCCAGCGCGCGCGGTGGCGAAAGCCGCCCAAGTGGAAATCCGCACCAGCCTGGCGGTTCAACCGTACCAGCAGGTTCAAGGTGAATTCGGCAGTGACTCCAGCCGCGTCGTTGTAGGCAGCTTCCAGTGACGCCTTGTCCTTGACCAGATCGATGCCGACCAGCACGCCTCCAGCAAGCGCCCCGCCGCCCTGCCCGGCTTCCGCGCGCATCTGCCGCAGCAGGCGCAGTGCTTCATCAGGCTCGAAATTGCCCAGGGTCGATCCCGGAAAATACACGACGGTCTGGCGCGGCGCGCGCGCCGCACGCGGCAACGTGATCGGCTGGGTGAAGTCGGCGCATACGGGCAGCATTTCGATGTCGGGAAATTCGCGTCCAAGCCCGGCCACGCTGTCGCCAAGCGCGCTGCGGGAAATTTCCACCGGCACGTAGGCCACCGGCGCCGCGAGCGCGCGCAGCAACATGCGTGTCTTCAGGCCGCTGCCGCTGCCGTACTCGACCAGCCGGACGTTCGGGCCCAGTGCGCGGGCGATCGAATCCACGTGGTCGTGCATGATCTCGAGCTCGGCCCGCGTCGGGTAATACTCGGGTTGTTCGCAGATGCGCTCGAACAGCACCGAGCCACGCGCATCGTAGAAATACTTCGATGGCAGCCGCTTGGGTTTGGACGCGAGCCCTGCCAGGGCGTCCGCGATAAAGTCGTCGCCCGGCTGGCGGTCATCCAGACGGTATACGCGTCGCGCCTGCGGATTCGCTTTCATGCATCCCTCGCCAACCGCAGGCCGCTGAACTGCCAACGCGCTGCGGGATAAAAGAAGTTGCGGTAGGTCGACCGGACGTGCCCGGCCGGGGTCGCGCAGGAGCCCCCGCGCAATACCCACTGTCCGCACATGAACTTGCCGTTGTACTCGCCGATCGCGCCCGCCGGCGGTCGATAGCCGGGGTAACCGACATACGGGCTGGCGGTCCATTCCCATACATCGCCGAACATTTGCAGCGGTTGTGCAGGCACGTCCGGCGCGGATGCCGGGAGCGGCTGCAAGACGCCCGAATCGGCGAAGTTGCCGACGGTCCGCAAGCTTTCCGCCCTGGCTTCCCACTCGAATTCGGTCGGCAGCCGCGCCCCGGCCCAGCGCGCGAAGGCATCCGCCTCGAAAAAGCTGACGTGACACACGGGCGCCAGAGGTTCGATTGCGCGGCGACCTGCCAAGGTGAACGTCGTTGCCAGCTCGTCGTCCCAGTACAACGGGTGCCCCCAGCCCTCGCGGCCTACGGTGTCCCAGCCTTCCGACAACCACAGAGCGGGGTTGCGGTAGCCGCCGTCATCGATGAATTCGCGAAACTCGGCGTTGGTGACGCAGCGGTTGGCGAGCGCGTGCGCGCGCAGCAGCTCGCGATGGCGTGGCGATTCGTTGTCATAGGCGAACCCGTCGCCCGCGTGTCCGATTTCCTCGATGCCCTGCCGGCCGTCGATGAAGCGCAACGCGACCGGTTCGGCGTTCGGTGCAGCGGGTGCATCCCGAAACGCCGGCTGCAGGGGATTCAGCGAGAACAGGTGCAGGATATCGGTCAGCAGCAATTCCTGATGCTGCTGTTCGTGGTTGAGCCCCAGCACGACCCGTGCCCGAACATCGGGATCGTCACCGCGCCTGCGCAACAAATCTGCCATTGCCTCGTCGACACGGCTCCGGTATTCGAACACCTCGCGCAACGTCGGCCTTGTCATCAGGCCGCGCAGCGGGCGGGCGTGCATCGGCCCGACGCTCTGATAATACGAATTGAACAGGTAATCCCAACCATCGCGGAACCGCCGGTAACCAGGATCGGAATATGCGAGCAGGAATTGCTCGAAAAACCATGTCGTGTGCGCCAGATGCCACTTGGCCGGACTGGCGTCCGGCATCGATTGTGCGACGGTGTCTTCGGGCGCGAGCGTCGCGCACAACGCTGGTGTCGCATCGCGCACGCAGCGGTACCGCACGCCCCCGTCATCGGGCTTGCACGTTTCGCGGCTCGCCTGTGGTTGCGCGGACATATCCGGAATACCCTGATGCGGTAATGGCGCTCATTACCTTACACTCATGTGCCTTAATTGGAACAATCCGTGCGTTCAGTCGATGTGATGGTGCATGCAGCCTGATAGCCCGCCGCATTACGATTTGCCGCACCGTACACTTGCAGATCCCATGGATGCCACGACACCTCATGTCTACCGACGCCAGTGACATTGCCGCGCAAGCGCTGGAGCGGGCGTTCGCGTTGCCCGCGCGCTTCTATGTCGGCGCCGAAAGCGCGGAACGCGATCGACACGCCGTGTTCGCACACGGCTGGCAGTTGCTCGCCCACAGTTCCCGGCTTGCGAACCACGGCGACCACGTCGTCGGGGAACTCGCAGGCCTACCGGTATTGCTTGTCCGGGGTGACGATGGCGTACTGCGCGCCCTGCACAACGTTTGCCGCCATCGTGCCGGTCCGCTGGCGCTATGCGACGGACGCGGCGCGAAGCGCCTGCGCTGTCACTATCACGGCTGGAGTTATGCGCTTGACGGTCGCCTGATCAGTGCGCCGGAGATGGACGGCGCACGCGATTTCGACATGGCTTCGGTCCGGTTGCCCGAGGCGAGCGTCGCCGAATGGCGCGGCCTGGTGTTCGTGGCGCAGGATCCGCTGGTGCCGTTTGCGGAGCTGATCGGTGAGGTCGATGCGCGTCTGGGTGATCGGCCGATCGACGCTCGCATCTTCCACCGGCACTACGCCTATGACATCGCCTGCGACTGGAAAACCTACGTCGACAACTACCTCGAGGGTTATCACGTTCCGCACATCCATCCCGAATTGAACCGGCTGCTGGATTATCGTGATTACGTGGTTGAAACCTCGTGCTGGCATTCGCTGCAATACAGCCCATTGACGAGCGCAAAGACCTTGTACGGCGACGGCGAAGCGCTGTACTGGTTCATATGGCCCAACACCTTGCTCAATGTGCTGCCGGACCGGATGCAGACCAACCGCGTGATTCCACTCGGCCCCGGGCGTTGCAGGGTGACTTTCGACTACTTCTACCCGCCTGGCATCGCGGACCTCGAGTCACGTCACGCGAGCGACCACGCGTTCAGTGACCTGGTACAGCGCCAGGATGTGGAAATGTGCGAGATCGTGCAACGCGGGCTGGAATCCGGCTCGTATCACGCCGGACACCTGAACCCGAGGCGCGAGAACGGCGTGCATCATTTCCATGAGCTGCTGCGCGAGGCCTATCGCGCCGCAGGCTGAGTTGCGGGGAATGGAGGAGAAAGGCCCGGTTGCGCGCATCCGGGCCTTTTTGCGGCGCCGGGAACCTTGCCGTCAATGACCCCGCCGGTGGTAGTGGTCATCGTGGCGACCGGGATAACCGGAGTGACGGTGATACCCGTGCGACCCGCCATACCGGCTGTTGCTGTTGCGCCAGCGGTGGTCATTGGGTGAATAGACGACGCCGATACGCACGCTGCCACGTTCCGGATAGCGGTAGTCGCCGCCGTTGCCGTAGTAACGCGGCGGCGGGGGCGGCGGATAAGCCTGCGGATAGTAGTAGCCGTTGCCGTAGTAGCGCGGCGGCGGCGGGGGCGGCGGATAAGCCTGCGGGTAGTAATAGCCGTTGCCGTAGTAATCGGGTTGGCGCTGGCTTGTGCCGACCAGTACGCCTCCGATCACCGCACCGACCACCAGCGCGCCGATCACGTCGGCCGAGTGGTGCCGGCGATCATGATGGCCGTGTGCGAATGCCGCGGGCGCGGCCAGTACGCACGCCGCCACGAAGGCGCACGCAACCATGAGCTTGTTGCGGATCGAGGTTGATGTCTTTTTCATGAATGACGCCCCTTCAGGAATCGGGGGTCAGTATCCCAGACCCGGATAAATCCGAACTGAAGAGTTCAGTTACGACAAGGCCGGTTCATTCAGGTACCCGGGCCCGCGTCCTGACGGCTCACGCGCCCTTGGCAGCTGCGGCGTCACCGCCGCCGCGGTCCTTGCGTTTGCGTGATTCCAGCAACGCCTTCAGGTTTGCAACCGCTTGTTCATGGCTGATCGCCTTGGGCTTGGGTGCGCGCGGCTTCGGCGGTTTGCGGGTAGGCGTGTGGGCAGCCGGGTTTGGTTGACGCGGCAATTCCACCGGTCGTCCCAGCATCCAGTCGTCGCCAAAACGCGAACGCGGGATATAGGACGGCGGCCGCCGTCTGTTGGCATTGGCACGTGCGGCGGCAACGGCCTTGGCAGCCGTCTTCACCGATGCCGAGCGGGCCGGTTTGGTCGGTGAGACCGGCTTCGTGGCTTGGGCGGATTTTGCGACCCGGGTGGTCTTCGTGGCCTTGACGGCCGGCCGTTGCGCCGTTTTGGTCGCCGTGCGCGTTTTCCTGGCCGGCGCATGCCCGGATGATTTGGCCGCGACCTTGCGGGCGTTCGTCGCCTTCGCAGCCTTGGGTGCGGACCGTTTCGCCGCAGCGCGCTTCGCCGTCCCGGCGACCTTGCCGCGCTTGGTGCTTCTGGTGACCTTGCCTGCAGGCTTGTGGTTCCGTCTTGAGACCATTGCAGCTTTCCTCGTGTTGTTGCGATGCACACCACTGCTGGAGCATTGCGATGTGCCGGTTCGAGCAGGATGCGGGCCGTTGCCCGTCGGATGGGCGTCGGCTAGGGGCTGCGCCCGTGCCCGTGGCGGATCTCCGGATCGGCCGATTCGCATCTTCGAGCTCTTCGAGGCAGCGCGCCCCGGCCGTCGGCGGGTGCCCGTCGCGCCTCCTGTCGGCAGCGGGATAATCCCGCAGACGGGACCCACCACGCCAAGTCGTCATGCGTTCAGCCCGAGCATCAGACGTGCAATTATCGCATGAAAGGGGCCTCACCGCACGTGTATCCTGTTGATCCCTTTCCCGAACGCTTTCACGATGCGCAGCTTTGACGACGAACATGGCGCCCACTGGCAGGCGGCGCTGATGGAAGCGTCCTTCGGCAACACCCTGATGGTCTTCAGCTGTATCGGCAGCGAGGCGGTGTGGCACAAACCCCTGGATACCGCCAATTTCCATGAGGCCGAACAGCTGCTTGCCGGTGCGGATGAAACCCGGCTCCGGGCCATGCTGGCTGAAGCCGAGCCGTGGCGGTAAACGCCTGTCCTCAATGCAGGTCGGCAGCCACCGACAAGCCCAGGCCGACCAGCGAACTCACGAAGATCAGGATAAGCAGCACGCGGTACGCGAGTACCCAGCCGCCGCCCGCGGTCTTCCGGGTTCCGGATAAAAACAACGCGATGCCGGTGGCGAAACACAGCGTGCCCGCGAACACGATCCAGAACCTTCCCAGCAGGGTTCCCGCGATCACGGCGGCGTTGCCGAGATTGAACACCAGCCACTCGGCAGTGAGGAATCCGGCGGCGGGCGGCACCGAGGCCAGCCTGGCCTGCCCCGCACCAAAGACGATCTGCACGATGCCGACGACGAGCACCAGGTAGGCCGACATCCAGACCAGTTGCGATGTCGGATGAGGGGCCACCGCGGCGGCAGCCAGACCGCCCCCAACGATTGCAGCGACGCCCAGCGCCACGAAGGGCCTTGCCGCGCGCCCGCGGTCGCCCGCCTCGGGGCTCAGCACCGCAAGGCCGCCGTCTGGCGGATGCCGTCCGCGACGGCAGCGTCGAGCCCCACATTGTCCAGCCCCACGTTGTTGTGTTCCAGCACGCGTTCGGCGCGATAACTGGAACGCACCAACGGCCCTGACACGACTTCCAGGAAGCCCTTGGCCAGTGCCATGTCACGGTATTGATGGAACTGCTCCGGCGTCACGAAGCGTTGTACCGGCAGGTGGTTCCGGGTAGGCCGCATGTACTGTCCCATGGTCACCACGTCGACATCGGCCGTACGGATATCAGCAAGGGTGCGATCGATTTCCTCGTCGGTTTCACCGAGGCCCAGCATCAGGCTGGTCTTGGTCACGGTTTTCGACGCGTAGTCCTTGGCGAACTTCAGGACATCGAGGGTCTGGCGATACCCCGCGCGCGGGTCGCGCACGGGGTGTGTCAGCCTTTCCACCGTTTCGATGTTCTGCGCGTAAGTGGCCAATCCTGCGTCAAGAACGGTTGCAACTTGCGGGTGCCGCCCCGCGAAGTCGGGGGTCAGCGCTTCCACGGCTGTTTGCGGCGTGCGGGCATGGATCGCACGGATGCAGGCGGCGTAATGTCCCGCCCCGCCGTCCGGCAGGTCATCGCGATCAACCGAGGTCAACACGACATATTTCAGGTCCATCAGCGCCACGGCGTCCGCGACGTTGGCGGGTTCCATGGGATCCAGCCAGCCATGCGGATTGCCGGTCGAGACCGAGCAGAACTTGCAGGCACGGGTGCACACCGACCCCATCAGCATCAAGGTGGCGGTACCGCGCCCCCAGCACTCGGCGATGTTCGGGCACTTCGATTCCGCGCACACCGTCGACAGCTTGTGGGTGCGCACGATGTCGCGGATTTGTTCGTACTTCGCCCCTGCCGGCAGCTTCACCCGCAGCCAGGGCGGTTTGCGCGCCGCATCCGGCTGGCGGCTCAGCGCACTCGGGCGAATGCCATCCTTGACCGCACGCGTGCCTTGCAGGCTGGTGAATTTGCGGCCCGGCATCGGGCAGGCATGATCGGCTGAATCGCTCATCGGATTCCGTGCGAAAGGAGTGGCCGCGCATTCACAGCGCGTCAAACTTGCGCATTATAACGATCAATCGTAGTAACGGTCCTGCGCCGTAGGGCAAACACCGTCCGCCCTATGCGATCGGCGGGCAATGCCCGCCCTACCGCTGACGTCAATTGATCGCCGATACCGGCAAGCCGAACCCGGCACCCAACAAAGACGCGATCAGGGACGATCGCACAAATTCAAAAATGCGGGTTGCGCAACTGGTGAAGGAAAAACGGAACGATCCGCGGTTCCATCAGCACGGTGAACACGATGCCGTAGGCGGCGCCCCACATGTGCGCACTGTGGTTGATGTAGCTGCCGCCGCGATGGTCGGACCAGATCGAATACGCGACAAACGCCACCGCGTACAGGATTGCCGGCACCGGAAAGAAGAACACGAAAATCATCGACCACGGCGACAACAGGATGAAGGCGAACAGCACCGCCGATATCGCGCCGGACGCGCCGAGGCTGCGATAGTTCGGGTTGTGCCGGTTCTTGATCCAGGTTGGCAGGATCGACACCAGCAGGCCTCCGAGGTAGAACCACAGGAATCCAAACGGGCCCAGATGCCGCGCATACAGACCCTCCATCGCGCGACCGAAGAAGAACAACGTGATCATGTTGAACAGCAGGTGCTGGAAATCCGCGTGCACCAGTCCGTAGCTGAGCAGTCGCCAGTATTCGTGCTTGCGTTCGATCGCGGGCGGCCAGAACAGCAGGCGCTGCATCAGTTTGGCGTTCGTGAATGCGACCCATGAAATGATGCAGGTGACGGCGATGATGGCCAGGGTCAACAGGGAATTTCCGGAAAGCATGTCGGTCTCGCTGAATGGGGGATCGCGCGCATCGCGGCGCAGCAAACGTCCATGTATACCGGAATCATGCCCGCGGGTGCTAGACTCGATTCCGTTGCGTCGTTTCCACCACCCTGCACGGTCCACTGGTGAACGCGGCATCCGCGACCCGTCGCACGCGTGCCGTCCCAGGCTCCGTTTCCCCGCACGAGGCCGCCTTCATGCTCATCCGCTCACCGCTTCGATCCGCCGCCATCATCGTCGCGATCGGCGTTGCCGACGCCTGCCTGGCCCTTCCGGCCTTCGCTGATCCGCCTCCCGTCGCGGTCACGTTCAAGGCCGGCAATCCGTGGACGCAGGAAATAGGCAGCGTCAAGCAATATGACCGTACACGCGAATACAAGGTGGACGTTGCGGCAGGCAAGACGCTGCAGATCAACCTCGTGACACGCAACCCGAATGTCTTTTTCAAGGTGAAGAACGACACCCAGGGCAAGCAGGCCACCGACACCTTCCAGACCGGCGCCATAACCTGGTCCATGCCCAACACCACCGCGGCGAGCTATACGATCCAGGTGTACGTGCAGCCGGAGGTCCTGGAACGCGGCGAGGTCGCCAAATACGCGTTGCAGATCGGCCAGTACGGACAATCGGACATGCGCGTGGCGGCAACCAAGGTAGCCTTCTCCGGCAGCAGCCCGTGGGCGCTGGAATCGGGAACCCTGGATGCCCAAGGCACGACACGCGACTACACCGTCGAGATCGCGGCGGGCCAGACGCTCGCCGTCAACCTCGTGGCGAACAGCCCCAAGGTGCACTTCAAGGTTGCAGACCCCGGCGGGCAGACACTGGTCGACTCCGTCAATACCGTCAGCACCACCACCCCCGGCAGCGACGGCACCAGCACCGACACGACCAAGTGGTCGACGCCCGTCAATGCAGCGGCGAACTACACGATCAGCATCTACGTCGACCCGGCTGCGATGCCGCCCGGCAGCCGCGTCGGCTACGCATTGCAGGTGGGCCAGTATCCCCAGCGCACCGCGCAGCCCGCGGCAGCGACCAGCGCGGCGGCACCGGCAGGCGCAGCTTCCGCCTCCGCACCCGCGGCTGCGACTTCCGCCTCGCCCTGAGCTTCACGATGCAGCCTGCGACCGTGCCTTTCGGCACGCGCCGCAGCCTGCGGGTTTATCTAGGCTCCCAAGTTTTAGCTGAACCCGGGGGAGCTCCACCGATGCCCAAGCCTTTACTTGCCGCGGCCTTCGCCGCGGCCAGCCTGATTGTCTGCGCGACTGCGCCCGCGGCCCATGCCGCCGACCCGGCCAGCCATGCCCAACAGCGTGCTGCGTCCGGCTTCGATCTGCCGCCCTTTCCCGCGGCCGCACAGAAGGCGCAGACCATCGTGGTCGGCGGCCGCACCCTGAACTACGCCGTCAAGATCGGCTGGCTGCCGGTGCGCGATGCCCAGGGCAAGACGATCGCCCAGGTGGTCTATACCGCCTACACGATGCCCGGCAAGAACCGTCCGGTGACCTTCGCCCTGAACGGCGGCCCGGGCTCGGCATCGGTGTTTCTCAACTTCGGTGCAATCGGACCGAAGATTGCCAGCTTTGGCGTCGCCGGCGATACGCCTTCCGAACCGGCCAAATTGCACGACAACCCGAGCACCTGGCTCGGCTTCACCGACCTCGTGTTCATCGACCCGGTCGGCACCGGTTACAGCCGCGCGCTGGTCGACGACAAGCAGGCGACCAAGGATTTCTATTCGACCGATACCGATATCCATTACCTGTCGCGGATCATTTACGACTGGCTGGTGAAAAACGGACGGATGGAATCCCCCAAGTACATCGTCGGTGAAAGCTACGGCGGTTTTCGCGGGCCGCGCATCACCTATTATCTGCAAACGCGCCTCGGCGTCGCGATGAACGGCGTGGTGCTGATATCACCCTACCTCGACCCCATGGCGTGGAGCGATCAATTCGTCTCGCCGATGGCATGGATGACCACCCTGCCCTCGATCGCTGCCGCGCATCTCGAGCGCGAAGGCAAGCTCGACGCCGCCAACATGGCGCCGATCATTGCCTATACCCGCGGCGCGTATGCCGAGGCCTTGATGAAGGGACGCAGCGATCCGGCGGCGTATGCGGCGATGATCAAGAAGGTGACCGAACTCACCGGCCTTGATCCGGCCTTCGTGAAGCACTCCGGTGGCCGCCTTGAAACCCAGGCCTACTTGCGAGAGGTCTACCGCTCGAAAGGCAAACTCGGCAGCCGTTACGATTCCAATTACACCGCATGGGATCCATTTCCGTACGCACCTTACCAACGCAGCGGCGATCCGATCCTCAACGGCATCATCGCGCCCACCACCACGGCGATGGTCAACTTCGTCACGCAAACCGTGGGCTGGAAATTCGATGGACGCTACCAGACCCTCAACTACAAGGTCGGTGAGCTCTGGCACAACGATCGCGACGCCCGCCAGGGTTCGGTCAAGCAGTTGCGTGAAGCGGTCGCCAACGATCCCCACCTGCGGGTACTGATCGCGCATGGATGGGATGACCTGTCCTGCCCGTTCATGGTGTCGGTGCTGGCCGTGGACCAGATGCCGACGATGGGCGATCCTGCCCGGGTACAGGTCAAGGAGTACCCTGGCGGGCACATGTTCTACGCGCGTCGGGCAAGTGACGCGATGTTCGTGAAGGATGTGCATGCCTTGTTCGACAAACGCTCCGGAAATGCCGAATAGCCGACCGCGACAGCCCTTCGGCAGTTCCATCCGGATGCCGAAGATCACGACGCGGACCATGCATGTGGCATTCCCGCGCATGGTCCTGGTCGCCCTGTTCGCAGCCGTGATGGGCCTTGGCTGCGGCGCCGCATCGGCGCAAAACATACCCGCGCCCTACCGCGTGATTGGCTACGTGACCCACTGGAACCCTGCGCAGAACGGGGATCTCGACAAGATCGGCACGCTGATTTTCGCGTTTGCGCAAGTGCACGACGGCCGGGTCACGCTGAGCGATGCCGCGGCCCACAACCTGGCCGCGGTGATTGCGCTCAAGGTTCGAGATCCGGAACTGAAAGTGGAAATTTCCATCGGCGGTTGGGGTGCGGGCGGCTTTTCCGAAGCGGCACGCGCGGCGGCGGGCCGCAAGCTGTTCGCAGCCAGCGCCGCGCGAATGGTCGCAGTGAATCACGCCGACGGACTCGACATCGACTGGGAATATCCCGGCCATCACGAATCCGGAATCGCATCCAGCCCCCACGATCGCCGCGATTTCACACTGCTGCTCGAAGCCGTACGCGCGAGCCTTGATCGCGCGGGGGCGACCCGCGGTCGCGCCGGCAGCAACCATTACACGTTGAGCATCGCGGTCGCGGATGGTCCGTTCGTCAGCGGCGTCGACATCGCCGCGGTGAACCGTTACGTCGACTGGTTCAACCTGATGACGTACGACTTCTGCAATTCGATGACGCCCACCACCTGTCACCACGCCGGGCTGCACGCATCCAGGCTCGCGCCCGCCGATGCGCGCACCACCGATCGCGCCGTGCGCCAGTTTCTCGCGGCCGGGGCGCCGCCCGACAAGCTGGTGATCGGCGCGGCGTTCTACGGGCTCGAATTCCGCGACGTCAACCCGGCCCATGACGGCTTGTATCAGCCTTACGCAAACAAGCACGTCGGCGACATCCCATGGCCGAAGCTGAAAGCCGACTTCATCGACAAGCACGGCTTCGTGCGTCACTGGGATGCGCAGGCGGATGCGCCCTGGCTGTGGAACGCCGGCAAACGCACCTTCGTCTCCTACGACGATCCCGAGTCGATCGCCGCCAAGGCGGCGTTCGTCAAGGCCCGTCACCTTGGCGGCATCATGTACTGGGAGCAGAGCCTCGATCCTTCGGATGAATTGCTCGACGCGATCTGGCGCGGCTTGCGGTAAGCGCATGGCTTGACACAGGTCAAGCCGGCGATCCATGGTTGTCCGACACTGTCGCGTCGCACACAACCTGGGAGGATCGCAATGAAAATCCATCACGCGTTTCTGCCGGCACTGATCGTCGGCGCCCTCGTCCTCGTGTCAGCCGGTACCGGCATCGCCGCAGCACCGACCCGCGCGGTATGCGTCGCGCATCTGCACGCCATGAATGGCGGTGTGACCGGGGCATCGACCACCGGCAGCGCGCGCTTCGTGATCAACGGCGACACGCTCACCATCGATATCCGCGTACACGGCGCACCGCCCGGCATGGTGCACTGGCAGCACTTCCACGGCTTCAAGGACGGTCAGCCTGCGACTTGCCCGACCGCTTCCGCCGACACCAACCACGACGGTGTCGTCGACCTGATCGAAACGGGCAAGGCATCCGGCACCACGATGGTGCCGTTCATTACCGACCCGACCAGCATGGATGTCGCGCACGGCACCTATCCGAAGGCCGATGCGCACGGCGATTACCACTACCATGAGACCGTGTCGTTGAAGGCGCTTGACGCCGCCTTTGGCAAGGCGTTCCCGGGCCAGCAACTCGATCTCGACAAGCGCGTTGTGTACATCCACGGTGTCCCGGCCGGTACCAGGCTGCCTTCCAGCGTGGCCTCGCTGGGGCCTATTCCGGCCCAGGTCACGTTGCCGATTGCGTGCGGAAAAATCGAGCGCGTCGCGACGAGAACCTTGCATTGATGCACCGACACCTGGATCGCACGGACGGGCGCGCTGCCCGCCCGTGCGGTGATCGCGATCTCGCGGTGCGGCTCACTTTGCCGGCTTGCGGAACTTGTAAATGAACTGGCTGGTGTGGCCCCGAATCGACTTGTCGAAAACCGGAATGTCCAGCGGATCGTTCGGGTTCAGCAATGCGTCGCTTGAACCGGCGAACACGAAGCCGGCGGACTCGACTTCCTTCTTCACCGCCGCGGGGTCGATCCGGTGCAAGGTGTTGGTGTCGGATGTGCCGGAACCCGCCGGCGCCCGGTGATCGACGATCACGAATACTCCGCCCGGCTTCAGCGCGTCGTACACCCGCTTGTCGAACTTCTTCATGTCCACCGGACCCATGAACGGATCGTGGTAATCGTGATAGTTCTGGCAGGTGAACACGATGTCCACCTTCTGCGGCGAGCTCAGCATTGCCGCCGGCTGCTTGAGCAGACTCACGTTCGTATAAGTGGATTTCGCCAGCCCCTGCCAATTCGTGAAGCTCTTGGCCGAGAATTTCATCATTTCCGTGGGCCACACCTGGTAGACGTGGCCACTGGGCCCGACGATCCTGCTGAATACGCGGGTCCAGTAACCCGAACTGGGGACCAGTTCCAATACCTTGTCGCCGGGCTTGACGCCCGTGAAAACCATCACCGCGGCCATCTTGCGGCGCGCGTCGTCCCTGCGATCCGCCGCCCTTGCGGGATCGTTGATCGCCTTGGTGACGTACGCTGGAACCGAGCCCGACGATGCCGGTGGCGAGGCGGCAAACGAGGTTGCGGAAAACACCAGACCGGAAAGAACCACGACAGCTAGCGAACGCATGACACTTCTCCTCGGCGGGACATGAACCTTCATTGTGAACTCGTAGACCGCTCATCGCAGGCAGCGATTGCGCGTTGCCGGAACCGATCTCCACAGCACGCAGGCAAAACGTCACTCCAGCCGGTTGCCTGGCTACCGCGCCGTGATGTCGGCATCATTTTGTCGGCTTGCGGAATTTGTAGATGAACTGACTGGTGTTGCCGCGAATCGACTTGTCGAAAATCGAGATGTCCAGTGGATCCCTGCGGTTTATCAGGGCACGACTGGACCCATCGAACACGAACCCTGCCGACTCCACTTCCTTCTTCACTGCCGCGGGGTCGATTCGATGCAGGGAATAGGTATCCCTGGTGCCCGTTCCTGCCGGCGCGATGTGATCGACGATCACGAACACCCCGTCCGGTTTCAACGCGTCGTATACCTGCTGGTTGAACTTGTGCATGTCCACGTGGCCCGAGAACGGATCGTGGTAGTCGTGATAGTTGTCGTCGGTGAAGACGACGTCGACCCTGGCGGGTACCTGCAATGTAGCAACAGGTTCCGAGATCGCGGTGACGTTGGCATAATGGGGCGTCTTGGTGAGCTTCTGCCAAGCCGCGAAGAGCTTGGCGGAAAACTGCGCCACCCATTCCTTCGGCCAGTCTGCGTAGACATGGCCTTGCGGCCCGACGATCTGGCTGAACACGCGTGTCCAGTAGCCCGTGGCAGGCGCCAGCTCCAGCACCTTGTCACCCGGCTTGACGCCGCTGAAAGTCAATACCTCTGCCATCTTTCGCCGGACATCGTCTTTCCTGTCCGCGGCACGCACCGGGTCGTTCATCGCTTGGGTGACGTAGGGCGGTACCTTGCTGTCGGCGGTGATCGATGCGGAGGAATGAGCGGTGGATTGCGCGGTCGCAGCGACCGGCAACAGCAACGCGGCAAGCAGGACAAACCCCGATGATCGCATGGCGTTCTCCTCCGGGACGGGTCGCTCATTGTGCACCCAAAACCGGGAGCATGCCTGCCCGGGCCCGACATCGCCGCCGCGCCTCAGTTCGCCATCGCCAACCGGTTGCGCCCGGCCAGCTTGGCCCGGTAAAGCGCCGCGTCGGCACCCTTCACCCACTCGTGGGCGGCGCGCGTGGAGGGATGGCTGCGGGCAAGGCCGATGCTGAGCGTGCAGCGAAGCCCTGGGGTGCGCTCGATCAGCGAACACGCCACGCCGGAACGGATCCTTTCCGCCACGGTGGCAGCGGCAGGCAGGTCGGCGCCGCACAGCACCACCCCGAATTCGTCGCCGCCATGACGGCCGGCAAGGTCGCCATCGCACAAGCTGCCGCGGATGATCGCCCCCACCTTCCGGATTACCTCATCGCCCGCCGTGTGGCCATGCTGGTCGTTGACATGCTTGAAGTGGTTGATGTCGATCAG
>JBOHYV010000021.1:0-16234 GCA_050738135.1 Rhodanobacteraceae bacterium
CACGGCAGCCTCGACGTAGCGCGGTTGCTGAAGGTCGCGTCCGGCTTGGGCCAACGCGAATGCCACGCGCGTGTTGTAGCTGTTCAGGGCGTGTGAGGCGAATGGCGAAGCGAAGCGCCGCCACGCCCCATCCGGATCCTGCGCGGCAACCAGCCAGTCGGCCGCGCGCACCAGCGAGTCACGAAAACGCGTGTCGCCGGTTTGCCGCCAGGCCGCCCGCCAACCAAACAGAACTTGTCCGGTGTTGAAGATGGTCGGCACGACTTGCTTCGCATCCAATGTGCCGGCGCGCACGCCGCCGTCCGGGAGCTGGATGTCGGATTCCCATGCGGCCATCCGGATCGCGCGTTCGCGGTATTCCGGCTGACCGGAAAAATCCGCATAACGGAAAAACGTGGGGATGATGTAACCGGTGGTTTCCGGATAGGCGCCGGCCCATTGACGTTTCGCTGCGTCGTAGAAGGCACTGACTCCACCCGACCCGGTGGCGTCCTGGGCGCGCGCCAGCCATTCGGCTGCGGCCTTGAGGCCGCTCCGGGCGTCCACGGCCGGCCGCCTCGGGCGCCCCGGAAGAAGTCGCGCGACGACGCTCACGGTTTGCTCCTGAGCATTTGCGAACTCGTCATCATCCGCGCCGTCCGGGTATGCAAGGCACCCCGAAGACGCTGCAAGTTTTGCACCAGATGCGGCATCGGGTCGTTCCAGCGCCACATCGCGTCGCGCACGCCATCGACACCCTCGAAGCCTTGCCGTGGGCGCTGGCGTTGACCGGCGGCGGATTGCTCATCTTCGGAACGCACGCGCCAGGCCAGTCGCCGGCGGGTCGGTGCCGAATCAGGAAACGGCAGGCCAAGTTCGCTGCAATACGCCGCGTATGGGAGGTTGACCCCGTTCAGCGTCGCCACTTCCGCCTGATAATCGGTGCGGCCGATGGTGGGCTCGACCATCCGGAATTCATCGTTGCGGGAATCGCGTTTGTATTCCATGCCGGCCATGCCGACGGCCCCCACGCTGCGGAAGAATCGCGCAGTCAGATCTGAAAGTTCCGGGTGCGCCTCGGGCGCGGGCACGCAACTCGCCGTGCCACCGACCTGCGGCGGCCAGGAACGAACCTTGCGGCCCGTGAACGACGCGGCGACCTGCCCCTGCTCGTCGAGGTATTGCAGACAGAAGTAAATATTGGAGTCCGGTCCTTCGATCCATTCCTGCACCACCACATCCGGCATGACCGGCAGGATGCGACGGACCAGCTCATCGGCTCCGGCCACGTTTTCAACGCGATACGCCTTCTTGAATTGCCGGCCGTATTCGGCATGGCGTTCGCCCGGTTTGACGACGACTGGATAGTGCAGGGCTTCCAGCGCCGGAAGGTCTGCCGGTGAGCGGACATGCACCAGCGAAGGAACGGGTCCGCCGAACTGTTCCGCCAGGCGCTGGAAACCGTGCTTGTGCTGCAGCGCCTCCACGGTTTCCGGGGAAGGCAGGCTGAAACGGTAGAATCTT
Organism: Rhodanobacteraceae bacterium; assembly: GCA_050738135.1. GTDB lineage: Bacteria > Pseudomonadota > Gammaproteobacteria > Xanthomonadales > Rhodanobacteraceae > 66-474. Next base: position 1,504 of record JBOHYV010000021.1, read on the forward strand.
GACAGCTTTTCGCGGTGGCGTGAGACGAACTTGACGCTTTCTTCCTGGGTCAGCAGCAGTACCGGGCGCACACCCGCGAACCGCGTCATGCCAAGGCGCACCAGTTCTTCGACCAATGCATCGCCGTGCAGGGCACCGATCTTCAGGGGCCTTGCGGCGCGGGTATGCATTTCCGCGCGACGTTCGCCTGAATCCAGCAGCCAGACCGGTACCCGCGCACGCTTGAGGCTGCGCGCCACGCCCAGGCCGTTGACGCCCGCGCCCAACACCACTGCCGGCGTGTCAATGACCATCGCGCACCTTGTAGTTGGGCGCTGTGTGTCGTATGGAGCGCGCATCGCGTAGCCGGGCACCTTTGCCTTCCGGCATCGTAACGACCAAGTCGGCGGCGACAGCCTCGACCCGCCGCGCATTTTCCGCCCAACTCAGGGCACGGCGGGTGAGTGTTTCGTTGGCGGCGGCGCCGAGTCGTTCACGCAGCGACGCATCCTCGATCAATCGGCGGATCGCGGCGATGAATGCACTGCGCGAACCAGGCTTGAACAGCAGTGCATCCTGGCCTGCGGTCAGAATCTCGACGAGGTTTGGTTGATCCGGCGCGATGATCGCCTTCGAGCACGCCATGTATTCAAATAATTTCAGTGGTGATGCATACGGCACAACGTTCGCCAGCATCGCGACGTCGAACGCTTCGATGTGCCCGCGAACCTCATCGCGATCCACGACTCCAGTGATCCGGACGCGGTCGGCCACGCCCACCCGTTCAGCCTGCCGCTGCAGCGCAGCCGTCGCCGGACCCTCCCCTACAAGAAGGAAACGCAGATCGTGCGTGCCACGGTATTCCGCCAACAGGTCGATCACGGCATCCAGCCCATGCCATGGCCTGGCAAACCCGACGAACCCGAGCACCACGGAGGCCGGCTCGAATCCAAGCCGCTTCTTGCCGGCGTCGGCGCCGTCGCCCGGATGGAAGCGTTGCGGATTGATGCCATTCGGCGTGATCGTGATCCGCAGTGGCGGGACTCCCGCCTCCGCGACAATGTCGCCGAGCACCCGGGTGACCGCGAACACATGATCGGCAGCCTGCCAGATGCGCCGCTCCGACCAGCGCGCGAGGCGCGGCAGCTTGAGCCCCCCGTGCGCGGATCGCTCGGCAAAGAGCGGCGAGTTGACTTCGAGCAGCAGCGGCACTTTGAACCGCTTGCGCGCACGCACGCCGGACAACAGCGACAAGTTGTAGCGCTCATAAATCACGTCGGGCCGGAATGCACGGACCGCACGCACAAGCCGCGCATAATCCACGACGTTGTAGGCAAATTCCATCAGCTCGTAGATCGAACCCGGAAGGTGCGACTTCAGCTTCGACACGAATCCGGATTCTCCGCCAAAAGCCCGCTCATCAAAGCCATCGGGTCCGACGACAAGGACCTCGTGGCCCGCCTGCCGCAGCGCACCGACCATTTCCTCTATGTGGACGTACTGGCCATCCTTCGAGCCAATGCGGTGGTGATAGAGAATCTTCATTTGGCGCGCCTGTCCGGTTGATCCGATACTTTGATTTGCCGGGTGTCCGCCGTGACAATCATCGCCGCTTCGGCAACGCGAGCGGCCTTCACCACGTGCGCGTACAACGCGCATTGTTCCTTGACCACGGGCGCCCATCCCAGCCGCTCCGCGAAACGACGCGTAGTGGCGCGTTCGGTTTGTCTGGCCTGCAACCGTCGCCATGCCGACGCGATCGCCTCGGCGGTACGGCTTTCGGCTATCTCGCCCGTCTCCGGCACACTGATCAGCTCGGTTGCGCTTTCAAACGGAGCCGCGACAACCGGCGTACCGCAAGCCAGTGACTCGAGCACCACGTTCGGCATGCCCTCGCGACTCGACGCGAGCACCATCGCGTCTGCCGCGTTGTAGTACCGGCACAACTCCTCGTGGGGAACAGCACCGAGAAAGCGCACGCGTGAACTGACACCAAGGCGGCCTGCCAATTGCCGCAAGCGACCTTCTTCCGGACCTTCGCCCGCAATCATCAACGTGACGCTGGTCGTCTCGGCAAGCGCAGCCAGGGTGAGGTGGACGCCTTTCAATTCGACCAGATGTCCTGCTGCCAGCCAGACAGGACCTGTCAGGCCCAGTTCCCCACGGATTGCAATGCGGTCCAACGGCTTGAAACATTCAAGATCAACGCCGTTGCGCAAGACCACGACCTTGTCCGGAGCCACGCGCAGCGCGGTGACTCTGTCTTTCAGTGCCGCGGACACAGTCACGACAGCGGCCGCTTGCGCGGCTGCCCATCTGATTTGCCATGCGGGCGAACGATATTGCGGCAATACATTCACGTCGCTGCCGCGCGCCGTGATCACGACCGGCTTGTTGACTGCCACACCCAGCCTCGCCGCAGCCACACCGTCCGGGTACAGGTAGTGCGCGTCGATCAAGTCGAATGGAGTTCCTTCAGTCATCAATTTTCTGAGCCTCGGCAGCAGCGCTCGATACATCAACAACGACGCCACATTCATCCCCACTTTCGGAATGACCGGATAGCGCGGATGCAAAATCCGGATGCCGTACCGTTCCTCGCGCTCGGGCACCCGGGCGAAAGTTGCGTAAGCACCGAATCGTGGATGTCGAAAAGGAAACCACGGCACCGGCGCTACCACGGTCGCGGCGATCCGCCCGGAGCCCACGAGATGTCGCAGCCGCTCCTCGACGAATATGCCATGGTGAGGCTGTGCGGCGTTCGGGTACAGGCTGGTGAATACCAGCAGCCGGATCTTGCGCCCTTCATCCGCTGCGGGAACAAGTCGGGTGCCGGTGCCATCCGAAACTGCCCTGGATTGGATTCCCGCGACCGATGTGCTGCCATCCTTTCCGATGACATGCACGAACGGCACACCGACGTTGCTCATGACACGGCCTCCGTCAGCGCCGTCGGCGTTTGCACGTCATCATCGTAGTAGTGGCGCAACGAGCTGGCGCGCAGGATCTGCTGGATACGCTCGGCGACATCCGGTGCCAATTCCGAACGCCAGCGTTGCGCCGAATCGCGCGGGTTCTTGAATACGCTGTAGTAGTCCGTTTCGGCCCCCTCGATGCTTGCCCGGACGAATCGCTCGGTTTGCAGTTGCCAGTCGAGACCGGTGAATTCGAACATGCGCCGGGTCATCGCGAGCGGTTCGACGCAGACATCCTCATACCGCACGGTGAGCACGCGTTCCGAACCGGCGACGTCCGCAAGGATTTTTTCCTGCATCAGTACCCAGCGCCATGCCAGCCGTTCTTCGGGCGTGAGCCGTCTGAGGTCATCCAGGTTCAAGCCATGACGCTTCCCACTGGCAGTGGCCAACAACAGTTTCAGCACCCAAAGCTGGTCCGCGCTCGGAGTCGAATCGTTGAAACGATACGCTGCTTCGCCACGAAACACGGAGGCCACGTAGCCGCAAGGATGGCGCATCAGATGAATGGCGCGCGCTTGTGATAGTGCCTCGACGCATACTCCCAGCCGTCCCGAAGATTCGATGGACTTCCATACCAATCGGGCACCTTCGCAACCCGCCGCAGTCGGCCGGTACAAGCACGGAAAGTGGCGACGAATGCGGCTGGCCGCTTTCGCGGCAATCACGCTGGCGCGGTAGGCGGAAAGCGCAACGGCCGACTGATAACCCTTGGGAAACAAGGGCTGCTTGCCGACCACCTCGGGAGAGCGCAACCGCGGCATTGATGCAACGAACTGCTCCAACTCTTCGCGATGGCGCGACGCGTTTTCCACTTCCGGGAACAACGGCAAGCTCAGATGCCGCACGCTGTCCGGCTCGTGCCGATAAAGCGTGTCCGGATGGCTGTCGAACAGTTTTCCGATCCAGGTTGTACCCGAGCGCGGCATCCCGAATACCAGAATGCAGGGGTTCATCGCTGCACTCCGGCTACAAGAACCTCATGCATCGGTTCGGGGGGTGCGACAGCGATATCGTGCTGCTGGGTGCGGCGCAAAAACGAATCCAGCATCAACAGCTTCCAAAGCGTGGCGCTGTAATCGCGCCGACCCGACAAGTGCTGGTTTACCAGTCGATTGAGTACTGAAGGGTTGAGCCAGCCGGATTCGGCAAGCGCTCCATCGCGCATTGCATTTTGCAAGGGTACCCGCAGCGGTCCACGAAACCAGGCTGCCAGCGGCACGCTAAAGCCCATCTTGGATCGGTACAGCACATCGTTCGGCAAATCCGGTTCCAGCATTTTCTTGAAGACGTACTTGCCTTCTCCGCGTCGCAATTTGAACGCCTGCGGCAGGCTGGACGCCCACTCGACCAATTTGTAATCGAGCACCGGCACGCGCACTTCCAGGCTATGGGCCATGCTGGCGCGGTCCACCTTGGTCAGGATGTCACCCGGCAGCCAGGTTTTGAAATCCAGGTATTGCGCCAACGACAGCGGCTGATCAGTGGGAGCGCGTTCCGCGTGACCCCGGAATACCGAAAGCGCGTCGTAGTCTTGCAGCTCGCGTTTGAACGCGGGACTGTACAGCTGCGCGCGCAATGCAGCCGACGTGGTGCTGACGCTGTGGTAATACGCCTCCACGTCGTCGCGGGCCAACGCCTGAAACGTGGTCTTCGCGCGCAACGGGCGGGGTGCCCAATCGGCCTTTGGATAGATGTTGCCCAGCGCGCCGAATAGCGGCTTTCTCATTCCCAATGGAAGGCGCGCACGCAGGCCGCTCTCCCATGCATGCCAGCGGTAACGCCGGTAGCCCGCGAAATCCTCGTCGCCGCCGTCGCCCGAGAGCGCGACCGTGACGTGCCGGCGCGCAAGTTGGCACACGCGATACGTCGGCAGTGCAGAGCTGTCGGCAAATGGCTCGTCGTAGATCCCGGCCAGCGTGTCGAGCAGGCCGTGGTCCTGCGAGCTGACGTGCTCTTCGTAGTGCTGCGTATTCAGATGCTGCGCAACCTTCCGTGCATAAGCTGTTTCATCGAAACCGCCGTGGTCGAAACCGATCGAGCAAGTGCGTACCGGTTGCTGCGACGCCCGGCTCATGCTGGCGACCACCGCACTCGAATCCACGCCGCCGGAAAGAAAAGCTCCCAGCGGCACGTCCGAGACCATCTGGCTTGTGACCGCGTCGTCCAGCAAGCCACGCAGCTGCGCCGTGGCGTCGCTCAATTTCAAGTCTGAAACGATTTTGAACGGAACGTCCCAGTACTGATGCGCAATCGGCGCGGATTCACCGGCGCGCCAGCTCAGCCAGTGACCCGGAGGCAGTTTGAAGATGCCGCGATAGACGCTCTTCGGATCCGGCACGTAACCGAACGCCAAGTATTCTTCCAGCGCTTGCGGATCGATATTACGCTCGACCCCGGGATGCGCGAGCAGGCCCTTCAACTCGGATGCGAACACCAGATCGCCTGCGCGCGTGAATCCGTAGTACAGCGGTTTGACGCCGATGTGGTCGCGCGCCAGGAAAATCCGCTTTGACCGCATGTCCCATGCCGCGAACGCGAACATCCCGCGCAGTCGTGGCAGGCAGGCTTCACCCCAATGCTGCCAGGCACGCAGCAGGACTTCGGTATCGCAACGGCTGTGGAATACCACGCCCTGCGCTTCCAGTTCGGTCTTGAGCAACTCGAAGTTGTACAGCTCGCCGTTGTAGACGAGCGCCCAACCGGCTGCTTCGTCCACCATCGGCTGCTGCCCGTGACTCAAGTCGATGATGGAAAGCCGGCGGTGACCGAGGCCAACTCCGTCGCCAAGATACAGACCCGCCTCGTCCGGGCCTCGATGACGCTGCACGTCGCGCATGGCCAACAGGATCTTTTCATTGACCCTGTCGCCCTTGGGCGACATCACGATGCCGGCGAGACCGCACATGTCAGCTCTCCTTGCGTTCGGCCAGGCCGACCGGCAGTCCGGCGGCCGGCTGCTTCTGCCGGTCGCCTGCCAAAAGTTCGTCGTACAGCGCCTCGTACGCGGACAGCATCGCAGACAGGCTGAATTGGCCTTCCACGCGCTTGCGCCCTGCCGAACCGTGTTGCGCACGGAGGGCGGCATCGTCCGTGTAACGGCGCAGCGCTTCAGCCAGAGCTTCGGGGTCGCGCGCCGGCACGAGGGCGCCTGTCACGCCGTCCCCGACCACCTCGGGTATGCCCCCGACCCTGGTCGCAACCACCGGCAAGCCACTCGCCATCGCTTCCAACACAGCATTGGGCATGCCCTCGGCCACCGAGGACAGGACAAAGAGATCCCATTCGGCCAACAGCGCCGCCACATCTTCGCGGTTGCCGAGAAGCCGTACCTGACCGCCAAGGTTCAACCCCGCAATCTGTTGTTCGAGACGCCGGCGCTCCACGCCTGCGCCCACGATCACGAGACGCAGACGCGAACCCGCATCCGGACTGGCATCGCACAGCAGCCTGAAGGCGGCTATCAAGCCTGCCTGGTCCTTGACCGCATCCAGCCGGCTGATCGTGCCGATCAGCAATGTACCGGAAGGGGCGAAGTCGCCGAGCAAAGGACGGGTGTCTTTCAGCACCGGGCTGGCTTCGAACTTTGCCGTGTCGATGCCATTGGGGATGCAAAGCACTTTCCTCGCGTCGATGCCAACCCCATTCGACAGCCACACTTGCAGATCATGTGAAACCGCGACATATCGCGCAATGAACGGCGCCATCCAGCGGCGCAGGCGGCGATACCTGCGATTTTCACCGTGAGGGTCGGAGACATCGCGTCCCCGTTCGGCATGGATGACACGACGGACTCCCGCCAGCTTGGCCACAGGCGCGACGTCCAGCGTGCCGATGTTGTAGCTTTGGACCAGGTCCGGTTTCAGGGAACGCAGGGCACGCCACAGCCTCAAGTAACACAGCCAGTCCTTGCCCGGCTTCTTGTCGAGCGTCAGGCAGGTGACATCATCGTTTTCGATTTGTCGACGCATGGCACCAAAGCCAGTCAGACAGATCAGCGCATGGCGATAGCGATCCCCGGTGTGATTGATCAGCGTCACCACGAAGCGCTCGATGCCGCCGGTATCGAGACGGTAGAGCACGTGTGCGATCAGCGGCTTGCGGGTCACGGCGTGTCTCCTTCCGCGACTTGTCCATCCACCCGCGAACCGCCTGCGTTTTCCGCCGGCAACGCGCGCGCAAAAGCATGCAAGTTCCTGCGCACCCCGGTCGTATCTTCGCTGGCGATCGGCGATGACAACGCCCACACCGAAGATCGCGGCGTGCCGCCACGCAACACCTCCCACGCCTGCAGCAATTTAGTAAGGACAGGCGACGCGGTGCAGCGGCGATCCACGCAGTACCAGTACCACACCAGTCGCGGGCCATCCGCACCCGCGAGGCGCAGCTCGCGGGCCGTGACGCTCGAGCCGTTGGCAAGCTCGACACGGCGCGATGCGGTTTGCAGGATGCGCGATTGGGCGGGATCGTACACGTCGTTTCCGTACGTGATCAAAGTGTGCCCTCGACGCGGCTTGCCGGTAAAGACGGCATGGAACAGCCCGACCACGGCGCCGCTCGCGTTCGACCGGTAGGCCGTCCGCACTTGTCCCGCCGACCCGGCAAAGCTCGGCCGCCAACCGCCCTGATCCACGCTTGTCCCGCTCCAATCCGGAAGCACCGGCGCGGTAAGACGCACGGATTCCAACGCCGGTGCCGGCGCCATCCCGGCGGCCAGCACCGGCCCCGCGATCAATAGCAGCAGCGCTGCCGGCCAGAACGCGCTACGCAGACCGGCAGGCCTGCCTAGACTGACGGGAAGGCGCTCCCGAACCATGAGGCGATCCCGGAAAAACCAGCCCACGAGCAACAACAGCACCAGCACGGTGCCGAAGAATTGCCAGCCGAAAACCATGTGATCCGTGCCAGTGGCGTATTTCAATCCCCACGTGTCACCGATCAACACGGTGAAATACACCCGGAAGCCGTTGGCGATGATCGGCACCACCGCCGCCAGCGCGACGAACAGCACCCGCTTCCACCAGTGTCGGTACATCAGGTACGCATACAGGCAACCGAGCGCGGTGCAGGCGATGAAAAACTTCACGCCGCTGCACGCGTCGGCCACCATCCATGTCGCCGTGGGCGTGACGATCTCCCGGCCATTGAGCAGCACCGGGGTACCGGTCAATTCCAGCGCGTGCACCGCGAAACGCGCGGTGAAGTCCTGCAGCGGTCCCACCAATCCGTCGCCCCACGGCACCGCGAACACCAGATAGCCCAGCGGAAACGCCAACGTCCACAGCGCGCGCCAGCCCCAGCACGCCAGCACCAGCGCCGGGAACATGGCCACGAATGCGAAGTGTTGCGGCAGATTGACCGCAAACGCGTGTCCCGCATACCAGATGCATATCAGCACGGCCATCGCGATCAAGCCCCAGATGCCGGGCCTGGGTGGGTTCTCGCGCACCTGGTGGCGCAGGTTGAACGCCGTCCACACGCTGAGCGGAAAGATCAGGAACGCGTATTGGTAGGTTCCGTCATGACCCCAGACCCATACCAGCGATTGCGCGGTCTGCCAATAGCAACCCAACAGCACGATTACTGCGACGGCAAAAACCGTCGTGGCCAGCCTCCAACCGGAAATGCGCACGGGGAGACCTGCCGTGGCCACAAGCAGCCTGTTCATGGACAGGCCTCCAATCCTTCCACGGTTCGCGTGGCAGGCACCGGGACCGCACCATTCCGAGCGCGGTGCAACACGTTTTCATACGCATCGAGATTGAGCGCCCAGTCGAAACGTGACTGGACCATGGCGCGGGCTGCCGGAACCCGCACGGGTTCCGCGAAGTCCAGGGAACGCAAAGCGGCTTCGGCCATGGCCGCGGGCGAATCGCTGATGCAGCCCTGCCGGTCCGCGAAATCTTCGATGCCTTCCCAGGCTTCAGGCGTTGCCAGCACCACTTTCTCCATCGCCAAGGCTTCCAGAACCTTGTTCTGGATGCCGCGCGCGATCCGCAGCGGCGCCGTGACCGCGTGCGCGTGCGCGAGATACGGCCGCACGTCGTCGACCTGTCCCGTCACCGTGACGCCAGCCAGCTTTGCCAGCATCCTGACCTCACGCGCGGGCCGTGCCCCCACGATGCAAAAGCGGGCGTCCGGTCGTTTTGCCAGAACCCGTGGCCAGACTTCGCGCGCAAACCACTGCGCCGCGTGCACGTTGGCGCGGTAATCCATCGCGCCCACGAACACAATTACCCGCTCACCCGCCTGGTAGGGGCTCGGATAGCCGCGTTGCGGATTCCAGTACCCGGCATCGACGCCGTTGGAAATGCCATACACCTTGTCGGCCGTTGCCGGCGCTTGTGCGCGGAAAAATGCGGCTTCCGCCTCTGAAACGAACAGGCTGGCGTCGAATTGCGAAGCGATCGCGCGTTCAAACTGCGCCAGCCGACGCGCTTCGCGCTGGAAAATCATGCGCGACAAGCCGCGGCGGGCCTGCGCGTACTGACGCCACTTGTCCGAATCCGCATCCACGAAATCCATGACGCGGCGCAGCTCGAAATGGCGCATCACCAGCGGCGCGACGCCGGACGAATAGCACAATGCCAGATCCGGCTTGCGTTCGGCGATGATGCGATCGACCCAGCGCCGCATTGCCCGGTCGCGGTAAACCCCAAGAGTGAATGCTCTACCCCGCGCGAGCGAGGCGAGCGCTCGCCAACGCGCGCGCCAAGGCGGCAACGGCCGGATGCAAACCCCGGCGCACACGGCTTCAACCTCGGCGAGCCAGCGCCAGTCGGCCGGATCGTCCACAAATGTTCCCAGATACACGTGATAGTGCTCTGCGAGTCGCCGTAACACATGGTATGAGCGAATCTTGTCGCCCTTGTCGGGCGGCCAGGGAAGCCGGTGGCAGAGGAAGAGGAGCGATCGCATGTCAGCCAACTCGGTAATTCCACGCGCCATGGGCAGCCTGGGCAAAACCCGCTATCAGGTCCTGACGAAGCCACATGGATTCCGGGTTCCCGTGCCGATGAAGCTGGCGCGGGCCCCGGAATGACGATGGAACGCTTCGGCGAGACATGGATTCCGGGTTCCCGTGCCGATGAAGCTGGCGCAGGCCCCGGAATGACGATGGAAAATTTCTGGCGAACACGGTGCTAACCCAGGTCGCGTGCAAGGAATGGACCCAGTGCACAACTCACCGGAAGCGGCAGCTTCTGCCAGGCTTTGATGAACAATTTGTACTTGCGGTTGGTCGGGCTGACGTTCGGAATTGTCGTCGCGCGCACCAGGTGATAGGCGTAGGGCAGCGGCTCAGGCTCAAAGTCCCAGTACTGCTTGAAATCAAAGGAACCCGTGCCCTGCTTGCTGCGGCCGAAATCGAACAGCCGCGCGCCACGCTCCACTGCGCGCTGCATCACGGCCCAGTACATGAAGTCGTTGGCTCCGAAATCGCGGCTGCGCCGCACGCTGCCTGCGTAATAGACATGCACTTCATCGCGAAAATAGAAGCTCATGACCGTGGCCACCGACTTTCCTTCGTGGACGATTACGGTCGTTTCGCAATTCTTGCCAAAGGTCTGCTGCAATCGCTGGTAATAGCTGCGCGGCAACACCGGCGTGCCCAGATTGCGCACGCTTTCGGCATACACCCGGTAGAATTCGTCGATGTCGCCATCGTGGCGAGCCGCAAGACCCGCCTTGATACCTTTGCGGATCGATTTGCGCCGATTGGCCCGGATTGATTTGAGGTCGCTGACGTCCTGCGGACGGATCGCCCTGCGGAAAGTGACGTACAGATCCTTGACTGGCCAGTCCGGGTGACGGGGCTCGCGATCGCGCAGTTCGAGGTAATCCACCCGCAACTCGTCGGCAAGGGCGACCGCGGCCTCCGTCAGGCGTTTTTCCGATTCTGCATCCGACGCCACGACCCCGCCGTACACGCAAAATGGTGTCGAAATCAATGCGTGGCCGAACAGCCAACTGCGTATTTCGGCGAGCGGCAAAATGCCTGTGACGACACCACCCCGTTCTGCCAACAAATAATGGCAGCGGTGGCCAAGCCCCTGCTCGATGATGCTGCGCCAAGCGACAAAATGGAAAAACGTGGCCTCGGGGGCATCGTTGACGAAAGCGTCCCAGCGCGCCTCGTCATCACTCCCCAGACGCCTGACGACGCAGGCGTTGGCGGAATGGCCGTCGTTCGCGTGATCGAGCATCCCCTGTCCCCCTCATTGCACGCACAGTTCGGCGGTCGCGAGCGTCGCCACCGGATAGCTGGCATAACCGGCGGCCAGAAACACCCGATCCATCCGATCGAAACGGAAATCGCGCATCAGGCGTTCGACCCGTGGTGCGGTGCGCGTGAGGTTCAGGTAATGCCGCACCCGATTCTTGAGCGTCACGCCGGGCACCCGCGGCTGCCGCGGATCGATTTCCCACGGATGGAAGTAGAACACGCCGGGACGATGCTCGCGTCGATTGACGCGCCGCAATCCCCGTTTGAACAGCGCATAGGGCAACAGACGGAAATAACCGCCCCCGCCACACGGCCAGTTGCGCCCGCACAGCCGCACCGTGGTGACAGGAATTTCGAGCAAGCCGGATCGCCCGGTAAAAAACGGGAACCGCGGCGCAGCCGGCATGCCGTACAGATCGTGGTGGATGGGCACGATGCTGGAGCTGTAGCGATAACCGGCTTCACGCAGTTCGCCGTGCGCCCACAGGGTGGTCGGGCCGATCGACCAACTTGGCGCGCGGTAGCCGCACACTGCGATCCCGGTGACGTCTTCCAGCAGCTGCTTGGTGCGGGTGATGCCTTCGCGAAACTGTTGGCGGGTCAGGGTGGTCAGGCGCTCATGCCCGAATCCGTGGCTCGCGACCTCGTGGCCGGCGTCGCTGATGTCGCGCACCAGCGAGGGGAAACGTTCCGCCACCCAACCGAGCACGAAGAAAGTGGCATGGATGCGTTGCCGGCCGAACAACTCAAGAATCCGCCGCGTGTTGTCCTCGACGCGCGCAGGCCAGCGCGACCAATCCTCGCGCCGGATGCACTTTTCGAATGCCGCGACCTGAAAGTAATCCTCCACGTCCACCGTCATGGCGTTGGTGATCGGATCGAACGATGGCGGCACCGCGTTCATTGGCCTTCCCGACCCGTGCGCAAGGATTGCACTTCGGTCACGCCGGGGTCCTCGTCGGCTGTCGCCGCCGGCGATCCGTCCCGCAACATCTCCTTGAGCCGGACCTCTTCGCGCATCAACTGCAGCAGGATGTTGTTGCGTTTGAGTTCCAGTATCGCGAGTTCGTTCTCCTGCGCGGACAGCCCCGCGGCAGGTGGCGGATCCGGGCGCCGGTGCAATGGCGCGGTGGGTTCCAGGGTTTGCGGCACGTCGGGCATTTCATCCCGGATCTCGTCCAGCACGGTGGTCAGGGCAGCCTGGTCCAGCGCGTGGAGTTCTTCCAGATAGCCGTACAGCAGCAGGCGATCCATGATCAGGTTGATCTTGCGCGGGATGCCACGACTGGCCCGATGGACCGCCGCGAACAGCCCGGGGGCCAGTTTCGGATCGTTGTTCCAGCCCACGGCGTGCAGGCGATGCTGGATGTAAGCGCGGCTTTCCTCGAGTTCCAGCGGCTCCAGCCGGAACGAGGCGATGATGCGCTGGCGCAGCTGCTCCATGCGGTTACTGACGATGATGCGGCGCAGGTCGGTCTGGCCGACCAGGAAGATTTGCAGGAGCGCGTGACCCTTGAGCTCGAGGTTCGAGAGGATGCGCAACATCTCCAGCGCCGTCGGGGTCAGGGTTTGCGCCTCGTCCACGACCAGCAGCGCATGCGAATGGCGGGCGTTCAGCGCGATCAGGTGTTGCTTCAGGTCCTGCAGCAAGGCTTCCTTGCTGCGGCCTTCATACGGCAGGTCGAACTCTGCTGCCACCGCCGGCAGGATGTCTTCGCCATCGAGGTTGGCCGACGCCACGCTGGCCACCGCGATGTTGCGGCGTGCAAGCTCCTCGAACAGCTTCTGGATGAGCAGCGTCTTGCCGGTGCCGACCGCGCCGGTGATCATCACGAAGCCTTCGCCCTGCTCGAAACCGTAGAGCAGGTAGGACATCGCGCGCTTGTGCCCCTTGCTGGGGAAAAGCATCACCGGATCGGGAGTCAACCGGAACGGCTTGCCGCTCAGTTTGTAAAACGTCTCGTACATGCCGGCCTCAGAACAGGTGGGTCCATTCGAAATAAATCACGTTCAACCGGTAATCGTGGGCACCCGGCACTCCAAAATCCACGTTTCTGGAGTCGTTGCGCAGCCGCAGGCTGGCGAAGTTGTGGGGATCGAATTGGTGCACAAAGGACAATTGCAGGTAATGGGTGTAGTTGACCTGTTGGTTCTCGAATTGGTAGCGCTGCCAGCCAACCGTCGGAGTCAGCGTGGTGAATGGCCCTATTTCGAACAACCATGAGAGGTCGGCGGCCGCGACCTTCTCGCGATCCCCGGAAAGGAAGTAGTCGCGCGATTCGTTGTACAGCGTGAGGTTCAACCTGCCGTGGGGCATCGTGTAGGCCACCGATGCGGTGGCACGTTTCATCAGATAGACGCGCCGCTCGGCGAGTGAGGGAAACTGGCGGATGCCAAGGATGGGCGAAGTCACCAACTGTCCCGGATTTTGCCCCAGCAACTGCTGGTTGAGATCGGTCGGCCGTTCTTCGTAGCTCAGGATCGTGGTCAGCAAGGCGGCGGTATGGGTCCATGAAAACTGCGCGCTGCGCCCGTAAAACCGGTGGCCGACGAGCAGCCGCAAGCTGTCAAGCGTGTTGGCCCATTCGAAACCCACGTCCCAGAAGTTGGCGCCCAGATGATCCACGGTGCCATCCGGCAGATAGTTGTTTTCCTTGCCGCCGTCGGCCAGCAAGCGCGTATCTGGACTCACCTGCCGCGAAACGCCCAGCTCGGCTGATGCAAACTGGATGCCCGGACCAGAGCCGGGCTCCAATTGCTGCTGGGAATAGTTCAGATTCCATCCCCAGGTTTCGTCCTTGGGGCTCGCCACGCTGAACTGCACCGCGTTGCTGGTGATGTCGGGAACGCCGGCCAGCGGGTTCCCGTTCTGATCCGAATCCGGAATGCCGCGGCGGTTGTACATGACGCGGCCGCGGGTGTAACGCACGATCATGGTGCCGACGTTGCCGAGTTGCTGCACCCAGTACGGGCTCAATGTAGCCATGGCCACGTTGGCGCGGTTGTTGCCAAGGAAAAACGTGCCGGCCCCGGCCGGCAATTCGTTGTTGATGATCTGACGCCCGTACACCGCGGCGCCGTCGAGAAAAAGATGCTGCGGGGCAATGGTGAGCGTGCCCTGGGCATCGAGATTCTGTGCCAGCTGGTCATCGCCCGAATGCCCCGCGTACACGTATCCCGTGAGCATGTAGTTGAGCAATCCGGAAAACCGCGGACTGCTGTAGGCCGATCTGATGAACGGCTGGATCTCGGTAATGAAACTGGCCTGTTTCGCTTGATCCGAAGCTGCCAGCTTCAGGTTGTCGGTATACAACTCACCGAGTGTGATGCCGGCGACCGTGCCCGGTGATTCGATGGTCGGCTGCGGAATCGTGCCCGGGAGAAGGTCCGCCGAGTTCACGATTTGCCCCGACTGGGCCGGAGGAGACGCAGACGACGTCGTCTGGTTGTCGACGGTCTGGGCAGCGGCCCCGGTCAGCCAACCCGCCAGGGCAATCGACGACAAGACGACCGGAACCGGCAACGAGCGCATTCAAACTTCCCGGTTGTGGCC
>JBOHYV010000022.1:0-16161 GCA_050738135.1 Rhodanobacteraceae bacterium
TTCCGTTCGTCCGGATCATTTCCGCCGCACACGACCCCCGCGACGGCTATCCGTGCGTCTACGTCGACGACCGCGACGCCGCGTACGCGATCACCTCGCACCTGCTCCATCTCGGCCATGCCCGGATAGGCTTCCTGCGGGGCGGCAAACACCATCACGCCAGTGCCGAGCGCCTGAAGGGCTACAAGGATGCGCTGCGGAACTACGGCGTGCCGTTGCACAAGGAATTGATGATCGAAGGGGATTACGTGTTTGACGACGGATTTCGTGGCGCACGCCGGTTGCTTGATCTCGCCGAACCCCCCACCGCCATTTTCGGCTGCAACGACGAAATTGCTGCCGGCGCGCTGGCGGCTGCGCAATCGACGGGGTTGCACGTGCCTTACGACGTCTCGATCGCGGGGTTCGAGGACAGCCCGTTTTCACGCCACTCGTGGCCGCCGCTGACCACCGCGCGACAGCGGGCCGACATCATCGTCGAGCGCGCGACCCGGATGCTGATCGCGGAAATCAGCGGCGAAGAGGTCGGCAATGAAAGCTTCAACCCTGAGCTGCTGGTGCGTGGCTCGACGGCTCCGCCGCGTCCGAAATCGCATCGACGCGGGCGCCGGTGAGCCGCGGCATGGGCGCTTGGCATTGCGGACGAGCTGCACGCGGTGAGGAGCGGAAAAGGCTACCATGAGCCCTCAGCCGTCCCGACGCACGTCCTTTGCACAGACGCTGATCGGCTGCGACACTGGGTCGTCGCCGATGTCAGCACGACCGAGGGGAATCTGTCATGAAACTTCGTTCACGTCTTGTCGCCTTCATCTGCACGACGCTGTTTACGGCCGCCGTCTGCGCCGCGACGCCCAATCCGGCGCGGACGCGCAACTACATCGACCACGCCTGGAGCACGCTCACGCGTTCGGTGAACGAGTGCCGGGCACTGATCGATCCGAAGGCACCCTCGCATTCGGTCATTTATCTGCCGTGGCATGTGGCGACACCGGCCTCGCTCGCGCAGAGTGCCAAAAAGTGCGGCGTCCGCGTGGCCAATCTGCCCGCGCCGATCCGCTCACTCGGCGAGCTCAAGCCGAAAAAACTGCCGGCCCAAGGGCTGCTTTACCTGCCCTATCCCTACGGCGTCCCCGGTGGCAGGTTCAACGCGATGTACGGGTGGGACAGCTATTTCATCGTGCTGGGACTCGTCGCCGATCACCGCGAGAAGCTCGCGCTCGACATGACCAACAACGCGCTGTACGAAGTCAGGTACTACGGCGGCGTACTCAACGCCAACCGTTCGTATTATCTCAGCCGCTCGCAACCGCCGTTGTTGTCGGCGATGATGGCCGCGGTGCTGAATGATGCGCGCAGTTTCCATGATGCCGCTGCGAAGCGCGCATGGCTGACGCGTGCCTATCCACTGGCCGTGCGCAATTACGAAATCTGGACCAGCCACCAACACCTCGCGGGCAGCACCGGCCTTTCCCGGTACTTCGATTACGGCCACGGACCGGTCATCGAGTCCTCGGGCAGCGACTACTATCGCAGCGTCATCCATTGGCTGCTGGCGCATCCATCGCAAAATCCGGGCTATCTGATCAAGGCGCCGCAGCGTCCCGACGCAGCCCAGGCGGTTGCCTTGAAGCAAACGAGCTGCGACGTTGTCGCGTCGAAAACCTGCGCAGGGGCATGGGTGGATGGCTACCGCCTCACCGCCAGTTACTACAAGGGCGATCGCGCGATGCGCGAATCCGGTTTCGACACCGACTTCCACTTCGGGCCGTGGGGCGGATCCACCGAGCAATATGCGGGCACCGGCCTGAACAGCCTGCTGTATCGCTACGCACGTGACCTCGAGGATTTCGCGAAGCAGCTCGGCAAGACCGCCGACGCCGATCGCTGGGCGCAGGCCGCCGAGGCGCGCCGCAAGGCGATCGACAAGTTCCTGTGGCAACCGAAGCAGGGTCGCTACATGGACTACGACTTCGTCACCGGCAAGACGTCGACTGATCCGTACCTGACGATGTTGTACCCGCTTTGGGCGGGCGTGGCCTCGAAGCAGCAGGCGACCGAACTGGTCAAACAACTCAGGTTGTTCGAACACCGCGGCGGGCTTGCCATGAGCACCCGCGTCACCGGCGCACAATGGGACGCGCCGTACGGCTGGGCGCCGACCAACTGGATCGCGGTCAAGGGCTTGCAGGATTACGGGTTTCACGCCGACGCGCTGCGGATCGCCTGCAAGTTCACCGGCACCATCGACCGCAGTTTCGCCAAGGATGGCACCATCCGCGAGAAATACAACATGGTGCTCGGCAACGCGGAGGTGAAGATCACCGCGGGCTACACCCAGAACGTGATCGGCTTCGGTTGGACGAATGGCGTGTACCTGCAGATGCAACAGCTCATCGCGGCCGACGGCGGCTGCGGCACGGCCGGGCAAGCGCAGGAGGCTGCTGCCCGCTGATCGAAACGGCCGCCACTCCACCCATGGCGCAACGCGAGGAGCGTTCCGATGAACACGCCCCCAACGACCCTTACCGACCCATCCCGGCACACCAGCCTGCGCGTGGTGATGATCGCCGCCGCCGCGGCGCTGGGCGGTTTCCTGTTCGGCTTCGACAGCGCGGTCATCAACGGTGCGGTCGGCGCGCTCCAACACGTCTTCCACCTGAGCGCTTTCATGACCGGCGTCGCGGTAGCCTGCGCCCTGCTCGGCTCCGCACTGGGCGCGTGGTATGCGGGAAGCCTCGCGGATCGCTTGGGCCGCGTACGCACGATGCAAGTCGCGGCCGTGCTGTTGGCCGCGGGCGGCCTTGGAGCGGGGCTCGCAGGTTCGGTGGCATGGTTCATCGCACTGCGGGTCATCGCCGGTATCGGCATCGGGGTGGCCTCGGTGATCGCGCCGGCCTATATCGCCGAGGTGTCGCCGGCGTCGATCCGCGGGCGTCTGGGCTCGCTGCAGCAACTGGCGATCGTGCTCGGCATCTTTGTGGCGTTGGCCAGCGACGCCGCACTGGAGAACTCTGCGGGGAGCGCCGAACTTACGCTGTGGTTCGGGCTCGGCGCGTGGCGCTGGATGTTCCTGGTCGGCGTGATTCCCGCGGTGATTTACGGCAGCCTCGCGCTGACCATACCGGAGTCGCCGCGTTATTTGGTGGCGCGCGGGCGCATCGATGAAGCACGCGTGGTGCTGCGCAAGGTGCTTTCGCTGCACGACGAAGCGGCGCTGCACCGCAAGCTGACCGACATCCAGAACACCCTTGAACGCGAGCACAAGCCGAGCTGGCGCGACCTGCTCGGCGGTCGCGCGGGACTACTGCCCGTGGTGTGGGTCGGGATCATTTTGTCGATCTTCCAGCAGTTCGTCGGCATCAACGTGATCTTCTATTACTCCACCATGCTGTGGCACTCGGTGGGCTTCAGCGAATCCGGCTCGTTCACGCTCACGGTCATCACCTCGATCGTCAACGTGGTGATAACGCTGGTGGCGATCGCGCTGATCGACCGCATCGGGCGCAGGGCGCTGCTGGTGATCGGCTCCTCCGGCATGGTCGTGACGCTTGCGGTGATGGCGGTGTGTTTTGCCGAAGCGACCGGCAGTGGCGCCAATATCATCCTGCCGGGCGCGTGGGGGCCAATCGCGCTGGTGGCGGCCAATCTCTACGTGGTGTTCTTCGGCGTGAGCTGGGGACCGGTGGTGTGGGTGCTGCTCGGCGAGATGTTCCCCAACCGCATCCGCGCGATGGCGCTGGCGGTGGCGGCCGCGGCACAGTGGCTGGCCAATTTCGCGATCACCAGCAGTTTCCCGGCAATGGCGCAATTCAGCCTGCCGTTCTCGTATGGTCTTTATGCGTTCTTCGCGTTGCTTTCGTTGTTGTTCGTGCTGAAGTTTGTCCGCGAGACCCGCGGCATGGAGCTGGAGGACATGCCGGGTTGAACGCAGTCGGCAACATCCGTGGAATTTGGCGAGGATCGGAGTCCCGCAGTCAGCGGATCGCGGTCTCCAAGGTGCCTGCCCGCGTGTCCAGCAGAAACATGTCCCGTCGTTGCGGGCGGACAACCTGGCAAGGCTGATCTGCAACAAATGATTCCTCACTCCTCCCAGGTGGGACGGGTAAGGCACCCACGCGCGCTTCGCACAACCTGACGCATCACTCGTCCGGCCAGATCGCGACGTGCGGTATGCCGTCCCCGCCCAGCCAGCCCCGGAACATCCCCCCGGTATTGAAGGGCATCGCAAACGTGCCATCGGCGCCCAGCACGATCGCGCCGCCGCTGCCGCCAAGCGCGGGAATCTCGCGGTTGATGACCCCTTCGGCGGCTTCAGCCACCGCTTGCTGCATCGCCGCCACCCGCATGCAGACCGCGTGCGCAGCGGCAGTACGGATGTAGAACTCGCCCCAGCCGGTCCCCGACATTGCGCAAGCGCGATTGGCGTAGGTACCTGCGCCGATGACCGGCGCATCGCCGATCCGTCCCCAACGCTTGTCGGTCATGCCGCCGGTCGAGGTTGCGGCAGCAAGGCGTCCCTGCGCATCCAGCGCCACCGCGCCGACGGTGCCGAAGTGATCCACCGGCTTGCCTTCCCCACTCTGGCGCAAGGCATCCTGCAATTGTTGCCAGCGCTGCTCGGTGCGGAAGTAATCGGGTTGCACCAGGGCGATGCCTTGTTCGCCGGCAAAAGCCTCGGCACCTTCACCCGCCAGCATCACGTGCGACGAATGTTCCAGCACCGCGCGCGCCAGCAGCACCGGATTGCGTACGTGCCTGAGCCCTGTCACCGAACCTGCGCGCAGGCCTGCGCCATCCATGATTGCGGCGTCGAGTTCATTCCGGCCATCGTGGGTGAACACCGCACCACGCCCGGCATTGAAGCAGGGACTATCTTCCAAAGTAGTCACCGCCGCCGTCACGGCATCCAGTGCGGAGTCGCCGGCCGCGAGTCGTGCGTGTCCGCGACCGAGTGCCTCCGCCAGCGCGGCCCGCGCATCCCGTTCGACCGCAGCATCCATCTCGCGCGGGATCACCCCGGCGCCGCCATGGACCAGCAGCACAGTGGAACTGGCTTCAACCACGTGATTCGACATGAACGGCCTCCTCCGGCATCGATGGGCCCGGCAATGTCACATCGGGCGGCCGCGCGGCGGGGAAGCACGCGGTCGCCGTGGTGCCCCTGCCGAGCGTGCTGTCCAACGTGACCCGCCAGCCGTATCGATCGGCGATGCGACGCACGATCGCGAGGCCGATGCCGTGGCCTTTCCCGCCGGTGCGGCTGCCGCGGTAGAACTCCTGGAATGCGCGCTCGAGATCCTCCTCGCTCATGCCGCTGCCGGTATCGATCACGCGTATGCTGCCGGCTTCCACCTCGACGGTCACGCTGCCCGCTTCGGTATACAGGCAGGCGTTGCGGATCAGGTTGCCGACCATCACCGCGAATACCCGCGGCGGTGCGTGCAGTGCGAAACGCGTGCGTTCGACCAGCAGCAGCTCCACCGGTTTGTCGCCGAGCAACTCGCGATAGCGCGACGCCTCGGCGGCGACCACGTCGTTGGCGAGAAAGTCCTCGTCGCGCAGACCGGTGTCCGACTCCCGTGCCAGCACCAGGAAAGTCTCGATCAGTGCCTCCATTTCGCGCGCCGAGCGCCGGATGCGCGCCAGCGAGCGTTGCGCGAACGGGCTCATGTCCTCATCGGCCAGCACATCGACCGCAACCTTCATCACCGTCAACGGCGTACGCAATTCATGGCTGGCGTCACGGGTGAAATTGCGTTCGCGCTCGACGAAGGCTTCCAGCCGGTTGGCGAAGTTGTACAGCGCGGTCACCAGGACCTCGACGTCGCTGTCGGTGGCGGCCGGCAGCTTGTCCGGCGCCAGCGACGCCGGGTCCGGCTGGTCGGGATTCCACTGCCGGACCACGCGCGCCAGTTCGATCACGGGCGACAGCGCCTTGCGCGACGCACGGTAGGTCAGCCAGGTCGCGAGATAGATGATCAGCACCACCAGCACGACCGGGATCAGCCCGTACAACGTCACCCCGCGATTGGGGCGATCGTGGTTGAACAGGAGGTACAGGCGGCCCCGCGCGCCATCCGATACCAGCACCGTGCCGAGCGTTCCGTCTTGCTGGCGAATCTGGTGATAGCCGGGCGTGAGCCCGCGCAAGGCCGGCGGCACGGCGGCATCCGACTGTCCGGGCGCCTTCCGATAACCGCGGATCAACCAGGTATCGGGCAACGGGGCGGCGGGATTGTGCGCCATCTGCGCGCTGAAATACGCGGCTTCGCGCTCGAGTTCCTGGCGCGCGACGGCTTGCTGGACCGAGCTCATGAGCGCGTACACGGCCAAGGCAATGACGACGCTGATCGCCGCCACCCATAGCGAGAACATCACCCAGAAGCGGTGACCGATGCTGGCGTATTTGGCCATGAGACCCAGCCTACCCCGAAAGTCGCAGGCATGGCGAGCCGGGTCCGGGCAGCCACGTCACGGAAGCCACGGGAACAGGCCGGAGGAGCGCGACGTACCCGTACCGTCGCCTCGCGTCAGCTGCCTGCCGCAGCTTCGGCAGCGAGGTCGGCGATCCGGTAGCCCGCGCTGTGAATCGTGTGCAGCAGGGGGCGAGAATACGGTTTGTCCACCACCCTGCGCAGATTGTAGAGATGTGAGCGCAGGGTATCGGAATCGGGCAGGGTGTCACCCCAGATCTCGCGCTCGATGTCATGGCGCGAGACCACGCGTGGCGACTCGCGCATCAGGATGGTGAGCAGCTTCAAGCCGATCGGCGACACCTGCAATTCCTCGCCGCCGCGCGCGATCCTCAGGGTCGCCGTATCCAGTGTCAGATCACCGACCTGATAGACCTCGCTGGAAACCTGTCGCCGTTCGCGCCGGATCAGGGCACGGATGCGCGCCTCCAGTTCGCGCGGCTCGAACGGCTTGACGAGGTAATCATCGGCGCCCGCATCGAGGCCAATCAACTTGTCCTCCAGCGTGTCGCGTGCGGTCAGCATCAGTACGGGCGTGGATTTCTTGGCTTCACCACGCAGCTTGCGGCAGACATCGAGCCCATCCATGCCCGGCAGCATCAGGTCGAGTACCACCACGTCGTAGCTTCCGGTGACTGCAAGGTGCAGGCCGCTGATGCCGTCGCCCGCGAAATCGACCGTATACCCGCGGCGTTCGAGAAACTCGCCCACCATTTCAGCGATGCCGCTGTTGTCCTCGACGAGCAGGACCATTCCCGTTTGCTTTTCGCGTTCGATCTCGCTCATGGTGGCCTTCCCATGTCGTGAATCGTCCCTTGCAGCACAGTCCATGCAATGTGCCGACCCGCGGGTGATCGCCGCGTGAATGCAGCGGCGCTTCCGCCACGGGCAGGCGCCACGCGGGGTCGGGGCGGCGACAGCGCCCTTGCTGGCCGGGTACCTGCACGCAACGTCACCGGCACAAGCGGCGTGGCACGCGGCCCCGGATCATGCCCGCGGTTCTTCGGCCTTGGCCTGGTTCCACAAGGCATCCTGTTGATCGAGTGACTTGCCGTCCAGCGTTTCGTCGGCTGCGGAAGCCAATGCTTCCATGCGCCGGAAGCGGCGTTCGAATTTGGCATTGGCGTGACGCAAAGCCCGTGAAAAATCCACTTCGGCATGCCGCGCCAGGTTCACCAGCACGAATGCAACGTCGCCGATCTCGTCCAGGAGGCGGTCGTGTCCGCCGCCCGCTTCAAATTCGGCGCGCACCTCGGCGATTTCTTCGTCGAGCTTGTCCAGCACCGGTTCTGGGCCGGGCCAGTCGAATCCGACGGAGGCGGCCTGCTCGCACAATTTCAGCGCACGCTTCCACTCGGGCATGCCGCGCGCGATGCCGGCCAATGCGCTGGCATCTTCCGCGCCCCCGGCAACACGTTCGGCACGCTTGATCTCGTTCCAGGCTCGGGACTGTTCCGCGGCGTTCGCATACTGCGCATCGCCGAACACGTGCGGGTGACGGCGCACCAGTTTGGCGTTGATCGCGTCCACCACGTCGCCGAAATCGAACAGGCCCCGCTCCTCGGCCATGCGCGCGTGGTACACGACCTGCAACAGCAGGTCGCCCAGTTCGTCCTTGAGTGCCGTGTAGTCCTTGCGATCGATCGCATCGGCAACCTCGTAGGCTTCCTCGATGGTGTAGGGCGCGATCGTGTCGAACGTCTGCGCGACGTCCCATGGACAACCGCCCTCGCGGGCGCGCAAGCGCACCATGATCGAGAGCAACTCAGTCAGGTTGTCACGGGCAGCGTGCATCACCGGCTCGGTTCGAGTTTGGCCAGCCAATCCACCGAACGGTCGCCCAGCGCAAGGAACTCCGGATTCAGCAACGAGTCCCTGGCGTTGTAGCGCAACGGCTGTCCCTGCAAGTCCAGCACCGCGCCGCCGGCCTGCTCGAGCACGCACTGTGCGGCGGCGGTATCCCATTCCGAGGTCGGCCCGACCCGCAGGTACAGATCGGCATCGCCGCGCGCAACCATGCAGAACTTGATCGATGACCCCACCGGCAGCAGCTGGTGACGGCCGAGCCTTGCAAGCATCGCCGCCTGGCGTTCATCACCATGCGAGCGGCTGCCGGCGACGACCGGGATCGACGCGGCCTCGCGGGTCGCGATGGGTTGCGGCAGTGCCCCCGGTGCAGCCTCCACGAATGCTCCCTCGCCCGCGATGCCGCAATACAATTCGCCGGTCACCGGAACCAGGACCACGCCCAACACCGGGACGTGGTCCTCGATCAGGGCGATATTGACGGTGAATTCGCCGTTGCGTTTCACGAATTCACGCGTGCCGTCCAGCGGATCCACCAGCCAGTAGCGATCCCAGCCGCGGCGCACGGAACCGTCGATACCCTTCGATTCCTCGGACAACACCGGAATGTCCGGTGCCAATGCCTGCAGGCCGGCCACAATGATGCGATGCGAGGCCATGTCCGCGGCGGTCAGCGGCGAGTTGTCGGACTTGTGCTCGACCGCAAAGCTGCCCGCGTACACTTCCAGGATCGCCGCCCCCGCATGGCGCGCAAGCACGCAGCTTTCGCGCGCGATGCGTTCGAGAGCGCTCATGGAGCGCGCCTGCTGCAAGCGCGAACAGGCGCGTCCATCACTGCAGATCGAGTCAGCACGCAGGTTCCCCAGGGCGAAAATTCCCGGCCAGATATTCGCGCGCGATGAACAGCGCTGCAATCGAACGGCCTTCCGAAACGTCCGCGCGCGCGAGCAGCCTGTGCAGTTCCCGCAGCTTCCATGGCACCACCTCCAGCGGCTCCGGCTCGTCGCCGGGACGGCGTTGCGGATAAAGATCTTCCGCGAGAATGACCTGGGCCTCGTGGGTCATGTAGGCAGGCAGCAACGACAGCGTGGCCAGGGGGGTCAGCTTGCGCGCGGCATACCCGGCCTCTTCCTGCAACTCGCGGTTTGCGGCTTCGAGCGCGGTCTCGCCGCCGTCGATCCGGCCTTTGGGCACCCCGAGTTCGTAGCGATCCAGCCCCGCTGCGTATTCGCGGACCAGCAACACGGTTTCCTGATCGCGCATCGGCACGATGAACACTGCGCCCCGGCCCGACGCGGTGAGACGCTCGAAGGTGCGATGCGCACCGTTGGAAAACGCAAGATCGACTTCCTCGATGTGCAGGAAACGACTGTCGCGCGCCTTGCGTCTCGCGAGAATCTCTGGCGGTGTGGGCATCCAGCCATTGTAGTGCGATCGTCCCTGATCGCTGCACCGCTGAACTGACTGTACGGACGCTCCATGCCCACGCGCATCGGAACAGCCGAAAGATCACCGTCCATGGCAGGAACTCCGTGGCCCGACTTTTCACGAACGCCGCGTATCAGCCCGAACTCGACGACGCCGACGACACGGCGCTCGATGCCGAGGCCGGCAGCGGCACCTTCTTGCCGGTCAGCGTCTGCGGTGGCGGCATCGACAAGCGCGTGTCGTCGTCGTTCTTCGGCGGCGGCTGCGGTGCCGTCCCTCCGCACCCGAAGAACAGCACCAACGGCGAAACCGCGCAATGGACCTTGATGCCGCCCGGCAACGTCACGGTCTTCACCGCCGTCGTCTTGTCGACCGCCTTGTCGAAGGCCCGGCCCACGGTCTTGGCGCCCAGTGACTGATTGATCGGCGCCCAGGCCTTGTTGAAGATGGTGGGCTTGTAGGTGATGGGCGATTTGCCGTTATAAATCTGCGACCCGTGCAACGCGGGTGCCCGGTAGACCGGAGCGGACGTCGGCGGCGCCTGTGTCGGCAGGCGGATCTGGCCATTCGATTGGTAGAGTTGGAGCGGCTGCCCCTTGGCGCCTTCCAGTGTGGCGCTGATCGCGCCTGGCGCAGGCGGCACGTAATGACGCGGCGGCGGTGGCGGCCGCGGCTGACCCGACAACGGCGGTGGCGGCACCAATGGCGGCGGTGGCGGCAAGGCTCCGACCGGCTCGATCAGGGTCACGGTCGTCACATCGCCTTCGTTCTGCGGGTAGGGCGAGGGCCGCAGGATCAGCCAGGTCAACCAGACCAGCAATACGTGTCCCGCCAGCACCAGCACCAGCAGCAGCCACATGTGTTTGCGGTCGCGCGGCGGCGGTGCGCGCTGGGTGAGCCGCGCGTAAGGCAATGTTGAAAGTTCGGCAGCAACGTCACGCGCAACGCCGCAATCACGGGGTTGTACCTGCACCTCGATTTGCTGTCCATCGTTGCGGGGCATGCATTCGGCCGGTGTGCGCAGGGCGCGACGCAAAGTGTATGGGCATTCCCGCCACACTCGCAGCCGGACGCGCGACGGTCATCGTGCGTGACAGCGATGCCGGCTTTGAGACCGTATGCGTCGACACAGGTTCAACCAAACCTGAAGAGCCGTCGTGGGCGAGGGTATGCCGTCGGCGCCACGAAAGGCAAGCGGCGTGGAGGTCGCGGGTCGTTGCAGCGAGCGGAGCGTGCATGCCGGGTGGAAGATGCCAGCCGGCCAGGCGCAACGGATTGGCGAGGGGGTCCCGTGCTTGACCGGTTGGCTGGATAGGCGCATGGTCGTGCGACCGCCGCCATCGATAAACGAGGCCAGCATGACCGCCTACACCACCCGCGACATCCGCAATTTGGCCCTCGCGGGCCATGCCGGCGCCGGCAAGACCACCCTGTTCGAGGCCCTGCTGCATGCCGGCGGCGCGATCCAGGCACCGGGCACGATCGAGCGTGGCAGCACCGTCTCCGATTTCGAAGACCAGGAAAAGGAACGCCGGCACTCGATTCAATCCGCCATCGCCTCGCTTGACGCCCACGGCTGCCACATCAACCTGATCGACACCGCGGGCTACGCGGACTTCCGGGGCGAAACTTTGTCCGCGCTGGCGGCAGTCGAGACTTGCGTGGTGGTGGTGAATGCCGCGAACGGCGTCGAGCACGGCACCCGCCGATTGATGTATTACGCGAAACAGCGCGGCCTCGCGCGCATGCTGGTGGTCAATCGCATCGACATGGAAGACATCGATGCTGCCATGGCGGTGCAAGCGCTGCGCGACGAATTCGGGTCGGAATGCCTGCCGGTGAACCTGCCCGCGGAACACGGCGCAAGCGTGGTGGATTGCTTCTTTTCGCACGAAGGTACCAGCGATCTCGGGGCCGTCGCTGACGCGCACCAGCAGATCATCGACCAGGTAGTCGAAATCAATGAACGCCTGATGGGCCGCTACCTCGAAGACGGCGAAGACAAGCTGTCATCGGAGGATTTGCACAATGCTTTCGAGCAATGCCTGCGCGAGGGCCATCTGGTACCGATCTGCTTTGCTTCCGCGCGCACCGGTACGGGCGTCGCGGAGCTGCTGCAGATTGCACGCAAGCTGCTGCCGCATCCGGGCGAGGCCAACCCGCCCCCCTTCATGAAAGGCACCGGCTCCGCTGCCAAACCCGTGGAGGCGAAGCCCGATCCGGATGCGCACGTGATCGCCGACGTGTTCAAGATCATCAACGATCCGTTCGTCGGCAAGCTCGCCGTGTTCCGGGTATGGCAAGGGACGGTCAAAAAGGACTCGCAACTGTTCATCGATGACGGCAAGAAGCCGTTCAAGGTCGGGCACCTGCTGCGGCTGCAGGGCAAGGAGCACATCGAGATCGGGCAGGCGATCCCGGGCGACATCGCGGGAGTCGCCAAGGTCGAGGAGATCCATTTCGACGCGGTGTTGCACGACTCGCACGACGAGGACGCGATTCACCTGCAGCCGCTCGCCTTTCCGCTGTCGATGTTCGGCCTCGCGGTGGAACCCGGGCACAAGGGTCAGGACCAGAAACTTGCGACCGCGCTGGCCAAGCTCGCCGAGGAAGACCCCTGCCTCCAGGTCGAGCACAACAAGGAGCTGAACGAGACGGTGGTGCGGGGCTTGTCGGACCTGCACCTGAAACTCACCCTGGCGCGGATGAAGGGCAAGTACGGCGTCGAGGTGATCACCCATCCGCCGCGCATCGCCTATCGCGAAACCATCGGTGCCAAAGCCGAGGGCCACCACAGGCACAAGAAACAGACCGGCGGCGCGGGCCAGTTCGGCGAAGTCTTCCTGCGGGTCGAACCATTGCCACGCGGCGCGGGCTTCGAGTTCAGCGACGAGAGCAAGGGCGGCGTGATTCCGAACCAGTACATCCCAGCCATCGAGAAAGGTGTGCGGCAAGTACTGGAACACGGCGCCGTCGCGGGCTATCCGATGCAGGACGTGCGCGTCATCGTGTACGACGGCAAGTACCACCCGGTCGATTCCAAGGAAGTGGCATTCGTTTCAGCGGGCAGGAAAGCCTTCCTCGACGCAGTGGCGAAAGCAAATCCGATCGTGCTGGAACCGATTGTCAACATGGACGTCAATGTGCCCGAGCAGTACATGGGCGACGTCACCGGCGGGCTCGCTTCGAAACGCGCACGCATCCACGGGACCGATGCGCTGCGCGGCGGCGTGCTGGTGATCAAGGCCCAGGCGCCGCTGGCCGAAGTGGTGGATTACCAGACCGAGCTGCGCTCACTGACCGGCGGTGAAGGCCGCTTCGCGATGGAGCTGTCGCACTACGACGCAGTGCCGTCGCAGATCCAGAGGCAACTCACCGAGGCGTACCGGCCCAAGCCGGAAGAAGATTGATTGTCGGGGCGTACTGCAGAGATCCGGCGCTGTGCGCCGACCCAAGGCGTTGCGCGCTTTCCCTCCCCTTCCAAAGGAAGGGGGATCAAGGGGAGGGCTCTTCCATCGGAGACATCCCCCCGCCGCTGCGCGGCGACCCCCTTCCAGGGAAGGGGGTGAGCATCGGCGGCAGCTTGGCTTGCTACGCACCCCCGCGAAACCGGTCCGTCGCGCTGACCAGCTCATGCACGTTGCCCGGTTCGAACGCCGAGTGTCCGGCATTCGGCACGATGCGCAGGTCGGCCTGCGGCCAAGCACGGTGCAGGTCCCATGCGCTGCGGATCGGACACACCACGTCGTAACGCCCCTGCACGATCACCGCGGGAATATCGTGCAGGCGGCCCGCGTCGCGCAGCAACTGATCATCGCGCTCGAAGAAACCCCGATTGACGAAATAGTGATTCTCGATGCCGGCGAACGCCAGCGCGAATTCATCGCCGGCACTGGATGCAATGTAGCCCTCGTTCTGCAACAGGAAGCTGGTCGAAGCTTCCCACACCGACCACGCCCGCGCGGCGGCGAGGCGCACCGCGGGGTCGTCCGAGGCCAACCGCCTGTGATAGGCCGCGATCAAATCGTCATGCTCGGCTTCGGGAATCGCGGCCAGGTATTTTTCCCATGCGTCGGGATACAGCATGTTGCAACCGCGCTGGTAGAACCACTGCAGTTCCACCTGACGCAGCATGAAGATCCCGCGCAGCACCAGTTCCGTCACGCATTCCGGGTGGGTCTCGGCGTAGGCGAGCGACAGCGTTGAACCCCACGAGCCTCCGAACACCTGCCAACGGTCGATGCGCAGATGCTCGCGCAGGCGCTCGACGTCGGCGACCAGGTCCCAGGTGGTGTTTTCGCGCAGCTCGGCGTGCGGCGTCGAACGCCCGCAGCCACGCTGGTCGAACAGCACGACGCGATATGCCCCGGGATCGAAAAACCGCCGGCTCTTGGCGTTGCAGCCCGCGCCCGGCCCGCCGTGCAGGAATACCACCGGCTTGCCGTGCGGGTTGCCGCACTGTTCGTAATACAGCGTGTGCAGCGCCGATACCTTCAGCGTACCGCTGTCGAACGGCTCGATTTCGGGGTACAGATTCCGACGCTCGTGAGACATGTCCATGCGCGGCATTTCATCCGGGGGAAGAATCACGATAGCCTAGCACCCCATTCCCGCAAGGACTCCCACGCGCGCCGCCATGAAGACATCGTTTCCCAAGAAGGACATCAAGATCGTGCTGCTGGAGGGCGTCCACCCGAGCGCCGTGGAGACTTTTCAGGCGTCCGGCTATTCGTTGATCGAACGCCACGAGAAGGCGCTCCCACGCGATGAATTGTTTGCGGCCATCGCCGACGCGCACATCGTGGGCCTGCGCTCGCGCACGCAACTGGACGCCGAGGCCATCGCGCGGACCCGGCGCTTGCTCGCGGTCGGCTGTTTTTGCATCGGCACCAATCAGGTCGACCTGAAACCGGCACGCGAGCTGGGCGTCCCGGTATTCAACGCGCCATATTCCAACACGCGCAGCGTGGCCGAACTGGTGATCGCCGAGACGATCCTGTTGATGCGGCGTGTGCCCGAGCGCAACGCGAAGTGCCACCGTGGTGATTGGGCGAAATCCGCCGAAGGCAGCTTCGAGGTGCGCGGCAAGACCCTCGGCATCGTGGGCTATGGCCACATCGGAACCCAGGTCGGCGTGCTGGCCGAGTCACTCGGAATGCACGTGTTGTTCCACGACATCGAAGCCAAGCTGGCGCTGGGCAACGCCGCGCCCGCGCGCGATCTGGACGATCTGCTTGCGCACGCGGACATCGTGACCCTGCACGTGCCGCAAACACCTGCTACTGCCGGGATGATCGGCGCCGCCGAGATTGCTCGCATGCGTCATGGCGCGATGCTGATCAACGCGTCGCGCGGCAATGTAGTGGACATCGATGCGCTGGCTGCTGCGTTGCGTGATGGACAGCTCGCAGGCGCAGCGGTGGACGTGTTTCCGAGCGAACCGAAAAGCCGCGACGAGGAATTCGTGTCACCGTTGCGCGAGTTCGACAACGTTTTGTTGACCCCGCACGTGGGCGGCAGCACGCAGGAAGCCCAACTCAACATCGGCGCCGAGGTGGCCTCCAAACTGGTTCGCTACAGCGACAACGGTTCCACGTTGTCCGCAGTGAATTTCCCCGAGGTCAACCTGCCCGAACACGCAGGAAGTCGCCGCCTGCTGCACATCCACCACAACGTGCCGGGCGTGCTCTCGCGCATCAATGAGGTATTCTCGCAAGGCGGCATCAACATCAACGGCCAGCACCTGCAGACCGAGGGCGACCTCGGCTACGTGGTGCTGGATGTGTCGGCTTCGGAAAGCCAATCTGAAACGTTGCGCGAACAACTCGCGGCGATTCCCGGCACCGTCAGAACGCGCTTGCTGTATTAGCGCGCGAGCCGCTGCGCGGTGCGAACTACTCGCTGCATCACGACATCCCCTGTCTTGATCCGTGCGTCTCACCAAGAGCAGTTCCGCTCGCCTTCGGCGCGCGAGTGACTTTCTGTTTCGGCAGAAAGCCACCAAAGATCAGTGCGCAGGGCATGACGGTTTCGCCGACGTCGTTGTCGGCTCAACGTTCGTTCGACCACCGCCACAGGCGCGATGGGTTTTGGGTACCTTTTGCCGAAACAAAAGTACCCCTCGCCACTGACTAATTCGGCAGGATTGCCGAATTGAACGCCGCAGGCGACCCGAAGGGCGAGCCACAGGGATGTGGCGAGTAGGCGAGCGGAACAGCACGAAGAAGTACCGGTCTTGCAAGAGCCGCCGGACCCTCACCCGGCGCTGCGCGCCACCCTCTCCCGGAGGGAGAGGGAGAAGCGCGGATTCCGGCTTGCGCCGGGATGACAAACGTGTGGTTGGTCGGGGCGGCGGGATGACTCGCGCCTTCCCGGCGCTCGCCCTGCGGGCCATCGCTGCGCGATGTTCGCTCCGCCATCCATGGCTCCGCAGTCGAACGGCGCCTGCTTGCGA
>JBOHYV010000023.1:0-15670 GCA_050738135.1 Rhodanobacteraceae bacterium
AGGCCCGACCCCGATCTCGGCCCTGATCCACGCCGCGACCATGGTGACGGCCGGCATCTTCATGGTGGCGCGGATGTCGCCGCTGTACGAGATGTCGACGACCGCGCTGTCGGTGGTGCTGATCGTGGGCGCGACCACCGCATTCTTCATGGGCTTGGTCGGCATCGTGCAGAACGACATCAAGCGCGTGATCGCGTATTCCACGCTGTCGCAACTCGGTTACATGGTGGCCGCGCTGGGCGTGTCGGCGTACGCGGCCGGCATCTTCCACCTGATGACCCACGCATTCTTCAAGGCCTTGCTGTTCCTCGGCGCCGGCTCGGTGATCGTGGCGATGCACCACGAGCAGGATATGCGCCGGATGGGCGGCCTGCGCAAATACATGCCGATCACCTACGCGACGATGTGGGTCGGGACGCTCGCGTTGTGCGCAGCGCCCGGTTTTTCGGGATTCTTCTCGAAAGACACGATCATCGACATGGTGGGGGAGGCGCACATCTTCGGCTCCACCTATGCCTACTGGTGCGTCCTGCTCGGTGTGTTCGTGACCGCGCTGTACAGCTTCAGATTGCTGTACATGACCTTCCACGGCAAGGAGCGCTTCAAGGTCGAGCACGGCCATGACGACGAACACCATCACCAGCCCGGTGTGCTGGCGCATGCACCGAAGGAATCGTCGTGGGTCATCACCGTGCCATTGGTGCTGCTGGCGATTCCATCCGTGATGATCGGCTGGGTGGCGATCAAGCCGCTGCTGTACGGCGGCTGGTTCGGCAGCGCGATCAAGGTGCTGCCCGGCCACGACGTGCTGGCCCGCATGGCCGGGGAATTCCATGGCACCGTGCCGATGTTCGTGCACAGTTTCATCTCGGCGCCGTTCTGGATCGCGGTCGCAGGCTTTGCCGTCGCGACATACGTGTATCTGTTCAACCCTGCGGTGGCCGGCCGCGCCGCACGGATGTTCCTGCCGATCTTCAAGATGCTCACCCGCAAGTACTGGGTGGACGAGGTTTACTACAACCTGTTCGCCCGCGGGGGCGTGAAGATGGGGCGGGGATTCTGGAAAGGCGCCGATGCCGGCGTGTTCGACGGCGCGGTCAACGGCGCGGCATGGGTGACCGAGCGCAGCTCGCGCGTGGTTCGCCGCCTGCAGACGGGATTTCTGTATCACTACGCGTTTGCGATGATCGTGGGTTTGATCCTGTTGCTGGGTGGGTTGTGGTTCTGGGGGTTGAGATGAGCGTAGACAACGGGACTCGGGGCTCGGGACTCGGGACTCGGGCTGGCGCCGCGGCCTTCGTTCTGCATTGGGCGCGTGCGAGCGCGCCGGCTGGTTCGCGCGCCGCGGGTGGCAGCATCGGCGGGATTGCCCTTGATGGCTGCTGGCCGTCCGTTCCACAGCGCACAGGTACTAGTTGGGCACGATTGCGCTCCTCCGACTCCCGACTCCCGAGTCCCGGGTCCCGGAACAAGGAACCCGCATGATCCATTGGCCCATCCTGAGTGTCCTGATCTGGTTTCCGTGCGTCGGCGCCATCGCGGTGCTGCTGGCCGGCAACGCGCGTCCGCGACTGGCGCGCTGGTTGTCGCTGGCGGTCACCATCATCACCTTCGCGCTCAGCCTGTTCATGCTGACGCAGTACCACGCCGGCCCGGGCGGCTTCCAGTTGCAGGAAAAGCTGCGCTGGATTCCGGGTATCAACACCAGTTACCACCTTGGCGTGGACGGCATTTCCGTCGCGCTGATCATCCTGACCGCGTTCGTCGACATCCTGGTCGTCGCCGGTGCGTGGCAGGTGATCAAGGAAAAGGTGCACCAGTACATGGCTGCGATGCTGGTGCTGGATGGGTTGCTGATCGGCGTTTTTTGCGCGATGGACGCGCTGCTCTTTTACCTGTTCTTCGAAGCCATCCTGATTCCGATGTTCTTCCTGATCGGCGTGTGGGGCGGCGAGCGGCGCGTGTACGCGACGATGAAGTTCTTCATCTACACGTTCTTCGGCTCGATCTTCTTCCTGATCGGCCTGTTGTACATGTATCACCGCGCCGGCACCTTCGACCTGCCGACGCTGTGGAACTTCCCGTTCACGATGCAGGAACAGACCTGGCTGTTCGCATCGTTCTGCATCGCGTTCGCGATCAAGACCCCGATGGTGCCGGTGCACACCTGGTTGCCCGACGCGCACGTCGAGGCGCCGACCGGAGGCTCGGTGATCCTGGCGGCGATCATGTTGAAGGTCGGCCTGTACGGGTTCATCCGGTTTTCACTGCCGATCACACCGGATGCCGCCCAGCACTTTGCGTGGGTGATCATCGTCCTCAGCCTGGTCGCGATCATCTACATCGGCTACGTCGCGATGGTGCAGCCGGACATGAAGAAGCTGGTCGCGTATTCATCGATCGCACACATGGGCTTCGTCACCCTCGGCCTGTTCATCGTGTACATGCTGGCGCGCCAGATGCACGACGTGAACATGGCGCAGCTCGGGGTACAGGGCGCGGTGGTGCAGATGATTTCGCACGGCTTCGTGTCGGGCGCGCTGTTCACGTGCATCGGCGTGATGTACGACCGGATGCACAGCCACGAGATTTCCGTGTTCGGTGGTTTGGCCAAGGTCATGCCGTGGTTCGCGGCATTCTGGGTGCTGTTCGCGATGGCCAACACCGGCTTGCCGGGCACCAGCGGCTTTGTCGGCGAATTCATGGTGATCCTGTCCAGCTTCACGGCCAGCCCGTGGATCGCCTTGTTCGCCGCATACTCGCTGATCATCAGCGCCGGCTACACGCTGTGGCTGATCAAGCGCATCGTGTGGGGCACCGCGCCGACGCCGGCGGCCGCGGCGATGCCGGAGATCAACGTCCGCGAGGGCCTGGTGCTCGGCGCGTTCGCGGTCGCGGTGCTGGCCCTCGGCATATATCCGTGGCCGCTGATGCACCTGATGGATTCCTCGGTCGCGCAACTCGTGACCCACCTGATGACCAGCAAGATCGGATGAGGGCGCGCGCGTGATCTCCTTCCATGACCTCTACGTATTGCTGCCCGAGCTGTACCTGACCGCCGCGGCGTGCCTGGTGTTGTTGTTCGACGTATTCCTCGACGACAGGCATCGCGACCTGACGCACTGGGTGGCGATCATCGTGATGCTGGTCGCGATGTTCCTGGTGATCTACGGACAACCGCCGCAAACCGTCACCGCGTTCAACGGCATGTTCGTGCGCGATCACATGGCGGAGATCCTGAAGGTCACGGTGCTGATCGCCACCATCCTGATGTTCGTGATGGCGCGACCCTGGCTCAAGGATCGCAAGCTGTTCATCGGCGAGTTCTACTCGCTGTCGATGTTCTCGGTGCTCGGGGTGATGCTGCTGGTTTCCGCCGGCAGCCTGATCACCGTGTACTTGGGGCTTGAACTGTTTGCGCTGCCGGCCTACGCGCTGGTCGCGCTGAACCGCGAATCGAAACGGTCGTCCGAGGCCGCGATCAAGTTCTTCGTGCTCGGGGCGCTCGCATCCGGGCTCCTGCTGTTCGGCATGTCGCTGATCTACGGCGCCACCGGCACGCTTGATCTGCACCGCATTTTCGCGGCGGTCGGCACCACCACGCACCTGCACCTGCTGCAGTTCGGATTGGTGTTCCTGGTGGTGGGCATCGGCTTCGAGTTCGGTGCGGTGCCGTTCCACATGTGGCTGCCCGACGTGTACGAGGGCGCGTCCACGCCGATCGCGATGTACATCAGCGCGGTGCCGAAACTCGCCGCGATCGGACTGGCCTATCGGTTGCTGGAAGTGGGCTTGGGTCCGCTGGCACACGACTGGCGCATGATGCTGGCGATCATGGCCGCGCTGTCGCTCGTTGTCGGCAACGTGGCCGCGATCGCGCAAACCAACTTCAAGCGCATGCTGGCGTATTCCACCATCTCGCACATGGGCTTCGTGTTTCTCGCGCTGTCCAATCCGACGCCGGAGGGCTACTCGTCGGCGCTGTTCTACGCGGTGTGTTTTGCACTGATGGAAACCGCGGCCTTCGGCGTGATCCTGGCGCTGGCCCGCAAGGGCTTCGAGTGCGAGATGATCGACGACCTGAAGGGCCTCAACCGGCGCTCGCCGTGGTTCGCGGGCATGATGGCGATCGCGATGTTCTCGCTGGCGGGCATCCCGCCGTTGTGGGGGTTTGCCGCCAAGGTGCTGGTGCTGAAGGCCGCGATCGACGGCGGCATGCTGTGGCTCGCCGTCGTCGCGATCATCTGCGCGATCATCGGCCTGTTCTATTACCTGCACGTGGTATGGGTGATGTACTTCAGCGAGCCGGTCGAAGGTGCGGAGCCGCTCGCGCCCAAGCCTGATCCGTTATTGCGCTGGCTGTTGTCGATCAACGCACTGGGCTTGATTGCGATGATCGGGCTTTCCGGTGTGCTGTACGCCTGGTGCCAGGCCGCGTTCGGGATTTAGCTGTGGAAACCCGTCAGGTTGTTCGGTGCGGGGGACGCGGCTGATCGGAAGCCGGCGATCTCCACTGTTGGGTCAGCCTTGCAATGCAATAACATCAAGAAGACGTTTGTTGAGCGCATGTTGCTGCGCTTGCCAGGCTCCCAGCCTCTCCGGGTCAACTGCGGATTGCGCGTCCAATGCCGACAACCCGCGCTTCCACCACGTCTGGTAATGATAAAGAGAGACCTCCCCGTTGATATCGCTTCCGACCAAATGGGGTCGCAAGCTGCTGATCAATGCACACGCGTGGGGCAAACGCAGGCAGCCTTGATCCCAGTTGGTACGTGCCGTATCAGGATGAAAAACATCCTTGTCGATGGACAAGTAGCTGCGCAACGCGATAGAACGTTGCTGCTCCACAAAGGCGTCCACCATTGCTTCAGGGGTGTCGAAATTGCGAAACGATTGCGACAACCCAAACCAGCGCGCCCATCCGGTTTCCACCCCAATACTCCAATAAGTCAGTTTGCCGCGCAGCAACGGTGTGGCGTAGTTCTCCCAGGCATGCCTGGCGCCAATATCGGTCGAAGTAATTCCAAGTACATGGACGTGATCGACCAAGGGCAATGCGGCCACGCGGCGAACCCATGAGCCACAGTGCACGGCGAAAGGAAAACGCATGTTGTCGGGGTGATTGTCAAACACCACGACCTGGACCGGCGTATCCACTACCCTCCTGGCAATCAGTGGCCAGGTGACATGGTGAAAATCACCTGACCCCATGAAAACCGTGCCGTAATGTCGGGGCAGCAGGTCCGCGAGTACGGCGTCAAACAGACGCAAGGTTGCCAGGGAACATCCAAAGCGGATGGCCTCCTGCCATGCGGCCAGGGGGAGCCTCAAACAGCCCGGCAGTACGCCTACCGAGCGATCGAAGTCAATGATCACCGGGCGTTGCAATGATTCACCCATTTGAGCTCGCTATCTCATGGTGCAATCTGCTGTCCTGTTCGAACTGGTGGCGCACCCGACGCAACAGCCAGCGCAACGCCGGATTGCGTGCGTATACCGCGTGACGCGTGAAAGTCATCCTCGCACCCAGAAAAGACTTCACTTCCGGGTCTGTCCAGCCTGCGACATAGTGGCTCAGTCCGTGTTCGAGTGCATAACGCAAGTTGTGCATCCAACTGACAAAGTAAAGGTTGAACATGCGCGCGTCCGGGTAAGCCATCCCCATGTACTTGTCAAGCAACTTGCCGCCAAATACATAGCAAAGATTCCAACCGATCATCGTTCCCGCATGGTTGTAGATGAATACCACCCCTCCGCTGGACCGGTCCTGCAGCAGGTCACGAAGAAACTCCCGGGTGAGATGATCAAAATGCACCCTGCTTTGCGCATACACGTTTTCGAACAGCCCATAAAACGCCGCCAGCAGTACCGGGTCGAAGAAGCGCGAATCTCCCGCCGGCACCGCTTCGATGTCCAGCCCGCTACGTGAACGCAACTTGCGGCGTATGTTTTTACGCCGGCCATAGGACAACCTGGCCAAATATTCATCCTCGGAGGCAAAATCCATCAGCACCCACGCGAGCGCCTGACCTTCCAGCAAGACAAAGCCTTTCCTCTCGCAGGATTCAGCGAACGCCTTGGCGTAGGCATTGTCTGCGTCCAACAACAAAGGTGACTCCCAGGCAATGTCCTTGACAATCAATAATCTGCATCTGTCTCCGTATGCGTCAAGCAGGCCTTCGACCGTGGCCGCCGGCGCAACGCCCGGCGGCAACGGTGCGTACTCGGTTACGGTGCTGCCAACAAAGCACACACGCCAAGTCAGAACCCTTTTCCATCGTTCGTAGAGCGGCAGCATTGCCAGAAAGCGTTGCAGCTTGACATCGGCAGTGGTCGACAAATCGAACTGTGCAACAAAAACCGGCATACCTTGTTGTGAGCGTTCGGCCACAAAGTCGGTTGGTGGCCGTGCCAGGAAGGCTTCCAGCAAGGCGTCCGGTTCTAGCTGCGCAATGAAAGGCACGAGTAAGAAATCCGATCTAGGCTGATGGGCGGACAATTATGGCGTGAGAGGAGGCAAACTTCATGAGCGACACGGTCCAACAGCAAGTATTCGAGATGATCGCCAGGCAGGCCAAAGTCGATCCATCCACCATACGCCCGGAATCCACCTTGAAGGATCTCAACATCGGGTCACTCGACGCCATCGAAATGATTTTTGACATCGAAGAACACTTCGATATCCACTTCCCCGAGCAGCAGGGAGCGAGTTTTGATGCCGACACCGCACGGAACCTGGTCGATGCGGTCAGGAAAGGCCTGAGCGAAAAAGCCGCTACGAGCACTGCCGGCAACCCCTGATGACCGCAAGTCCGAACCGTGTGGTGATCACCGGTATGGGCGCGGTCAGTCCGTACGGGGCCGGAGCCGCGGCCTTGTGGCAAGGGCTGTGCGCCGGTCGTTGCATGATTGCGCCGTTGCGCCATCGCGAAAGCGGAACCCTGCGCACCAAGATTGCTGCCCAGGTTCCGGACAGCTTCGACCCCGCTGCCGGTATTGCCGAGCAGACCCTGCCATTGCTTGATCGCACTTCCATGTTCGCCTTGCATGCGGCTCAAGAGGCAATCAAGCAATCAGAAATGGATTTCGCGCGCGATGATCTGGGACTGCATACCGCGGTGATCGTTGGCACCGGTGTGGGCGGCGAGCTTACCCATGACGAACAAGCTCGCCGTGTATACGCGGAGAACGCCAGCCGCGCCCATCCGCTGACCATCGTACGCTTGATGGCCAATGCCCCCGCCAGTCAAATCGGTATTGCCTACGGCCTGCGCGGGCCGACCTTCGCGGTCACGAGCGCATGCGCCTCCGCCAACCACGCCATCATCCAGGCCGCACACATGATCCGCTTCGGAATGGTCGATGCGGCCGTCACCGGGGGCACCGAGGCATGCTTGAGTTTTGGCGCGCTACGCGCGTGGGAGGCCATGCGCATTCTGTCCGATGACACCTGTCGACCATTCAGCGCCAATCGACATGGATTGGTACTGGGTGAAGGAGCGGCCATCTTTGTTCTGGAATCGCTGCGGCATGCACGGACCCGGGGTGCAACCATTTTGGCCGAATTGGCAGGCGGAGGAATGAGCGCTGACGCAGCCAACATCGTCATGCCCAGCGTGGAAGGGTCCGCGCTGGCAATACGTCAAGCGCTCGCCGAAGCGGAGCTCGACCCCGGAGACATCGACTACATCAACGCGCACGGCACCGGTACGATAGCCAACGACGTGACGGAAACCCGTGCAATCCGGCTGACGTTCGGTCCGGATGCGGACCGTCTCGTGGTTTCTTCGACCAAGTCGATGCACGGCCATGCACTTGGAGCTGCGGGAGCCCTTGAATTGGTGGCCGTAATCGGCGCGCTACGCAGCGGAATAGCTCCTCCTACCGCCAACTTCGACCAGGCCGATCCGGAATGCAACCTTGATTACGCACCAAACGAGGCCCGCGAAATGCCCATTCGCGCAGCGTTGAGCAATTCATTCGCGTTCGGTGGGTTGAATGCCGTATTGGCCCTCAAACGGGCTCCTTGACCGGCTTCGACGTTCAAGCGAGCGGGACCACTTCACTGTAAGGAAATCATCTGCATGTGTGGTCCAGCACGTGGCAGATCCGGTCCATGTCGTCATTGGTGAGCCACCGACTATTGCCGATGGTCAGGCTGCGGGCAGCGGTATCGCGTGCATTCGGTACATTGGATGCGGGTACGATGCCGCTTAAATAGTCGTAGTCGGGCAATGCGTGGATGAACAAGCGGCTGACACCGAGACCGGATCTCCACAATTGATCGAGTGCGCTGTCGCGGCGTTGCCGGTCAGGCAGCATGAGCATGAAGAATGGCCATGTACCGCACGCGCCCGGAGGGTCATCCCACACCGTGACGCCGGGAATGGCGGCAAGCCGTGAAAGGTGGGTATGTGCACGGTTTGTGCACCGTACGAGGAAACCCGGAAGCCGTGTGGCAGCTCGTGCGCCCACGGATTGGCGCCAGCGACCTACCACATGCAGTGGCAGGGGAAGGCCGAAGTCATCGCCAACCGCAGCCACGAGGTCACCACGTTGCAGCGCGCGGCGCAGCGGCAAACCATAAGCGAGGTTGAGACCACGGGGGCGATAGAGTGCAGCGTAACCCAGCAATTCGCAGCTGCGACGAAGTTCCCAATGCAAACTGGTGGGAACAACTTTGGCGGCTACGTGCGTGAGGCGTTCATGCAAATCAGGGTCACGGCTGGTCAACAGTCCACCCTCGTAGATCGACAACCCCTTGCCCACGGCGAGGCTGAAAAAGCCGATATCGCCCGTCAATCCCACGCTGGCTTTGCCGCTTCGCGCACCCAAAGCCTGGGCGGCATCTTCGATGACAAACGCGCCCACGTTGTTGGCAACAGTCATCGCTTCGTTCACGTCGGCGATGCGACCTGCCAGATGGGTGGGCATCACTGCCAGCGTTCGCTCGTCACACACGGCGCGTAGTGCGTGGGGTTCAAAGTCGTAGTGGCCTGGCTTGAGATCGCACGGAACGGGCTGCAGTCCAACTTGATGAATGGCGAGTGCGACCAGCGGACAAGTCCAAGCCGGCACGATTACGCGGTGACGTCGCGGAAGCATCCCGTGCAGGGTCCGCAGCGCGATCATGAGTGCCGCGCTACCTGAGCAGGTAAGCACCAATGGGGAGGATTCAATTTGAGCCGCGACGGTATCAGTGAGTACCGCTCGGTTCGGACACAAGTCGACAAGCCGTAACGGCAGCCCCGCGCTGGGCGGCAATTCGTGGCGGCGTCGATATGGCGTCATGCCCCTGCTAGGCAGCTTTGCTGTCAGCGGGTTCGGTTGGCGATGTTTGTACACGGTCTTCGGCCAGCGCAAGACACGCAATGCCGGCGAGGATGAACAGCGCGCCCAGGACGCGCGGCGTGGTGAGAGGCTCATCAAACAGCCATACCGACAGCAACATGACCGATATGATCTCGAGGTGCGAGGCGGCGAATGCAGGTCCGATCGGAGCATGCTTGAGCAGCGTCATCCATGTGAAGAAGGCGCCGATATAGCCGATGATGGCACCGTAGATCCACGGCGCATCAAAGAGTCGCCGCAACCATGCCAAATCGGGCACGACCGGCAGCGCATGCGTGCCCGCATGCTTGAAACTGATTTGCGCCAAGGTATCGAACCCCATCAGTAGCAGGAAGCCGGTGGTGTAGAGTCGAGCGTGCTTCATTGACCCACTCCCACGATGATGACGCCCAGCGTTACCAGCAGGATGCCGATGATGCGCAGCCGGGTCAGCTTTTCGCGGAAGAGAAAGCGTCCTGCGACCATGATGGCCACGATGTTGATCGATCCCAGAAGAATGCCTTCCGACAACGGAACCAATGACAGGAAGGCGACCCACACCAGGAACTCGAACACGTAGCAACCAACGCCAACCCACAGCAGTGGGCGTAACGTCATGTATTTCCAACGTGCCAGGCCGGATCCGGCCTGTTCATCGCTCGCGGCGGCTTTGAAAGCGAGCTGACCGGTGGTGTCGATCAGGATATTCAACAACCACAGCACGGTGATGAAAGGAGTAATCGTGCTGCTTGCGGGCATGTCATGCTGCCACGGGCAGGGAGGTATCGATGGGGATACGTTCGAAGAACGCGGCGGAACGGTCGATCAGGGTCCGCCGCTCGCGGTCGATGGTGATCATGTGGTAGCTGTCGTCGAGCAACAGCAGCTCGGTGGGGGCCTTTACCGAGCGTGCGACGAGTTCGGCATTGCGTGAACTGGCAACATCGTCATTCCGGGCATGCGCAATCAGGCATGGCGCGATTACCTTGTCCAGTTGGCGGCGAACCAGCGCTGAAAGTTTGTACATCTCCGCGAGGGCATACCACGGGTTTCCAGGCAACCCGGCCGAAGCGCTGTCGCCACCCAGCATTGCGGAACTCACTTGGGCGCGCAGACGTTCGTCACGGATGCCATACGGTGGCTGCTCCATGAAGCTGCGCGTCTTGCCGATGCCCATGCGCTTGAGAAGTGGCAGCAGGAAAGACAGACGGGCGAGCTTCGGGATGGTCCAGCCGTCGTACCAAAAGGTGGCGCCGTAGACACCAACACCGGCGATTTGCGTCGGGCGTTCGGCAGCGAGTTTGAGTGCCAGGATGGCGCCCATCGAAAGCCCCCCCACAAACAGATGGTCAACTTTGGCAGCCAGCATGTCACAGGCGTGTTCTACGCTCGTGTACCAGTCTTGCCAGTTGGTCGCGAGCAGATCCTCCGTCGTGCCGCAGTGGCCGGCGAGCTGCATCCCATACACGGTATAGCCCGCACGATGGAGGCCTTTCCCGAGCAGTTTCATCTCCATCGGCGTGCCAGTCAGCCCATGGATCAACAAAACCCCGCGACGCCCCCCTTCAAACAGAAAATCGGTCCGTTGGATCATTGCCTTTCTCGCCAGAAGCGCCTCGTGGACACCTGCTTTCTCAACCCTTGAGCTTCGAAGAGGCGGGTTTCCGCAACCTTTCGTGCCGGATCGGCACGTTGTGTGAGGGCAGAAAGCGCACCACCACGCGCAGGCCAATGCGCGGTTGCACGGGTTTGTCAAACGCAAGGATGCATTCCACGGCGCGCACGTGGGTGCGTAGCGCAGGGGTGTTTTCAAGCGTGGCGGGGCCATAAATCTGACCAATACGCAGTACATGCGCGTGCCAATGTTGTGGGTCCTGCCCATCGCCGGCAACCACGTCGGCCTGCATGCCGCGGCGTACGGCATTGACGAAGCTTTCATTGAGCTGTGCACGTACGATCCGTGGTTTGTCTGGCAGCAGCACGAACAATGGGTCGCCACTTGGTGTCACCGAAATGCCTGGCTGTCCCTGGACTTTTACCACCCGGGAGTCCATGGGCGCGATCAGCCGATGTTGCTGCAGCGCGTATTGTGCGGACTCCAGGTGTTCGCGTGCCATGGCAACAGCATTTTTGTCGATGACTTGCCTGGCGCTGGCTGCGGCCACGGAGTCTTTGGCATTGTCTGCGCTCTGGCCAGAGCCGACACCTGCCACGGCTGCGGCGCTGAGCCGTTGCGCACGAAGTTTCGCGGCCTGCCGCTGAATGATGTCAAGTTGCAGTTGAGCCTGGGCCTGTGCCAAGGCTATTTGCGCCGCAGATACGGCCAATTGGGCTTGCCTGGATGACAATGTGGCCAGTACCTGACCTTTTCGTACCTCTTCACCGTCATGGACATCCATGCTGGCGAGCGTACCGGCGACGGGCGCAGACAGTTTGATCAGCCCTCCCTCGATGCCTACGGTACCGCGGGCCACGGCAATGTAATGCGGTGTGCCGGTTGACGTTGGCTGGGGCGCTGATCGGGTAGAGCAGGCGCTCAGGGCGATCGCCAGTGTCGCCAAGCCGATCACTGCGATCTCGTGTATGCAAAAACGGTGCTTGGCGAAGAATGCATTGCCCAAGGTCATGGCGGATTTTCCTTGCCCGGGAAGGGTGTGACTAGTGCTCGTCGATCAGTGAGGATCTGCCCGTCTTCCATGGTCAATACACGATCGGCATGAGCGACAAGGCGTGGGTCGTGGCTGACGCAGAGAACGGTTGCCGAGTGTGTACGGGCGATAACTCGCAGCATTTCGATGATGGTCTGTCCATTGACTGCATCCAGCGCGCTGGTGGGTTCGTCGGCAAACAGAAGCGTTGGTCGCTTGGCGACGGCACGAGCGATCGCGGCACGCTGCTTTTCGCCCCCTGAAAGCTCGGCCGGTAGCAAGTGCATGCGCTCTTCCAGACCCACTTCCTTGAGTGCGGCGGTTGCGCGCTGACGGACTTCCTGCTTGCTCAGGCCGAGGTAACTCAGTGGCAGCTCCACCTGTTCGCGGGCGTTCAATGCAGAAAACAGGTTGAACCCCTGAAATATGAAGCCGGTGTGTTGCAAACGAAAGTGTTCCAGTCGTCGCCGGTCCATACGACCCAAAGGTTCGTTCAATGCCTCGACTTGCCCGCTGTCGGGGGACTGCAGGCCGCTCAAGATCGACAGCAACGTACTCTTGCCGCAACCGGATGGGCCTGAAATGAGCGTCAACTCACCTCCGCATACATCCATGGACAAGTCGCGCAGAACGGTAGCACGCGAGTGGCCTGTACCGAATGACTTGCACAGGTTGCGTGCTCGCAGCGTGATGATTGGCGATGGTGTGGCGGCGTGATCCGGCATGGCCGCTTACCTCAACAGGCTCGCCGGGTCAGCCCGACGCAGTGTGCGCATGGCAGCCAACCCGGACACAATCGCCAGCAGCATGTTCAATGCCAGACATATCAGTGTTGCGGGGACATTTATCGCGATGGGTACGTCGTGGCTGCGTGCAAGTGCGTACAATGCCAAGCCGACCAACACGCTCCCCACCAACCCGATGGCGCCGACCCAGAACGCCTGCTCCATGACGACCCGGCGCAGTGAACCCACGCCGACCCCCAGCGCGTTGAGTGTGGCGTATTGACGCATGGAACCAGCTACGGCAGCGACCAGTGTCTGACTGGTAATCACCACGCCGACCAGAAATACGATGCCTGCCAGAAACAATACGCCTGCACCAGCGCCAGTGTCGAAAATCCAGTACATCTGCGAACGCCACGCCAGGTTGGAGGCAGTCCAAACCTTGTAGGGGCCGAAGGCATGCGCACCATTCAAACGGCGAGCCACATCAGCTGCCTGGGCAGGGTGGTGCAAGCTGGCCACGTAAAATGTCGCGTGGCCGACATCCTCGGGGTCGTCATCCAGGCTGCGAGCTGTGTCCAACGAAGCGAGTAC
Organism: Rhodanobacteraceae bacterium; assembly: GCA_050738135.1. Classification (GTDB taxonomy): domain Bacteria; phylum Pseudomonadota; class Gammaproteobacteria; order Xanthomonadales; family Rhodanobacteraceae; genus 66-474. Next base: position 13,298 of record JBOHYV010000023.1, read on the forward strand.
ATTGACCCCGCCCAGTGCACGCAGCCCCGGGCTGGCGCCTATCACTTGAACCAGCCGTCCGTTGATGCGCGCGTATCCGCCAACGTGGGTGCCGAGATTGCCCAGATCGGCACGGTCGAGGATGACTGCTCCCGGCTCCTTCAGTCGGATGCGCAATGCTGGAGACAGAATGCGTGCGAACATCAAGCCGTGTGCGTCGGGGTCGATGCCACAGACGAATACGGTCACGGCGCTTGCGCGCGTGCTTTGCCACGTTCCATCCACCCAGTCGAATGGCTCGACACGTGCAACGTTGGGGTCCATCATCAGGTGCATCGCCACATCGCGGTCAATGGGCTGTCCGAGACTGACGCTGAGTGTCCCGGGATATCCGGCCCAAAGATTGGCGGCAGAGGCGGTGATGTAGACGCTGGCGCTGCCGAAGATACCCAGTACGAGTGCGACTTGCAGTAATTGCAGAAGGCCAGCGAAGCCGACCGCAAGAATTGCGGGCAGGAAGCGGCGCCATTCGTGGGTCAGGGTCTTGCGCGCCAAGGCAACCATCAGGGCATGCTTCCCGTCCGCGTGCTTGCTTTGGCTCGATTCGGCGTCAGGCTCCGTCGTGGCAAGGGTGCACCACCGAGTGCCCGGTACAAGGCCACGTAGGCCAGGTCTTGCGCCGTGCGTGCTGCCAACAGATTCAACTCCGCATGCCGCTGCTGGATCAATGCCTTTTGCACGTCAAGGGCGCTGGCAAGTTTCAATGACGCACGTTTGCGTGCGGCCATCATCCCGGTACGCATCACTTGCAGTTCCTGCGTCGCGGCGGTCGCGCGCAGGCCAAGTTGGTGCAGGTCTCCGAGCGCAATTTCGGTTTCGGCGACTCCCTCGAGAACCGCCTGCCGGTAAGCCAGCACGGCGGCATGCAACTGATGATCACTGGCGTGTTCGCGCGCTACGCGTTCGCCCCAGTCGAACAGGGGAATGTCGATGACCGGGCCAAAGGAGAAAATGTTTTCCCCCGTACGCACTCGGTGATTGCGCACGATGTCCATTGACCATTGCAACGCCGCACCGATGCCGATATGGGGGTAAATATTGGCGTAACTGATGTCGAGCTGGCCGGCGGCACGGATCACTTCTGCTTCGGCACGAGCGATCTGAGGGCGGGTGCGTAGCAGATTGGCTGGAACACTGGTCAGCTTCCATGCGCCCAAGTGTGGCAAAGGGCCAGGTTTCAACCATCCATGATCAGGCTCGTCCTGACCCAGCAGCAAGGCCAATTGCTGGGCGCTCGCATTGGTTGCCGCATCCGGCGCGGCCAGCAGCGCCGCGTCTTGGTCCAGCCGGGCTCTGGCCGTAGCGACCTTGTCGGGCGCGACCAGTCGCAACTCCTGACCTGCTTGAAGCAGATGAAGCCGGGTGGCATCGGCGGTGTGGATTGATGCCAGCAGTTGTGCCTCCCGTTGACAGGAGCGCAGCTTGATCCAGCTTTGCACCACGGCGGCGACCAGCGCCACACGGGCGCCACTCACGTCGGCCGTGGCGACATCCAGATTGCCTTGTGTGAGGCGATGATTGCCAACGGCAGAACCAAATAGCGGCAATTCCCATAGCGCATCCAGTCCCGCCACGAGGTACGAAGCGCTGGTGTCCGGATTGATGATGTTGTTGGTGCCGGCGCTCAGGCTCGGGCGGTATTTGTACGCCGCGTGCTGAGCCAGTGTGCGGGTGGCACGATAGCGCTCGACGGCTTCCGCCAACGTGAGATTGTTTGCAAGTGCACGATTGATCAGGGGCGTGAGGGCCGGTTCGTTGAACGCCAGCCACCAGTGGTGCAAGTCCGGGGCGGGTGCACGTATATTGGCTGGCTCGGCGTTACGCCAAACAGCTGGCAGCGACGGCTTGAGGCGGGGCAATCCAGGTGCGGCACATGATGTACATAAAGTGGCAGCCGCGAGCGTCGACCAGAAGCACAGCATCCTCGTTTGGCGTCGGTACGTTGGGATCCGGCTGCTGACAGGATGGGGCAAAGACGCGCTCTCGTGCGATCAAATACGCAAAGCATAGCGTGATGAGCTTAGATTTTGCTTATGTGCTCAAGGGTTGGCGAAGAGCCGGTTGATGGGGCTGAAAGGAGGACGAAAGGAGCCCGTCGGTAGTGTGTAGCCGCTTTTTTGCGGAGCAACCGGATGACCGACTGGGCGATCTTGTGTGACTTCGATGGCACCATTTCCGTCGAAGATGTGGTCGACTCCTTGCTGGACCGCTTTGGTCGTGTCGACTGGATGGCCTTGGAACGCGATTGGCTTGCGGGCCGGATCAACGCGCGCGAGTGCATGACTCGTCAAGTGGGCTTGCTGCAAATGACCCAGACCGAGCTCGACACTCATC
>JBOHYV010000024.1:0-15323 GCA_050738135.1 Rhodanobacteraceae bacterium
CAGTTGCCGTGCGTCCGGTGCATCCTCCAGCTCGGGTTTGCGCATTACCGGTTCCAGCTGCGCGTGCAAACGCTCCAGCATCGCGCTGTCCAGCCCGGTGCCGACACGCCCGACGTAACGCCACGCCTTGCCTGCCGGTTCCGCCAGCAACAGCGCACCCAGCGCGCCGCGCGAGCCCTTGCCGGGGGTGTAGCCGACGATCACGAACTCGTCCGACTCGATGCACTTCAACTTGCGCCAGGCGTCGCCGCGCCCGCCCCGGTACGGTGCGTCAGCGGCCTTGCTGATGATCCCTTCCAGGCCCGCCTCGCAGGCGCGCTGGAATGCGAGGGCGCCGTTGCCGCGGATGAAGTCCGCATACACCAGCGCCTTGTCGGAATCCTCGAGCAGTCGTGATAGCGCCTGCTTGCGTTCGTGCAGGGGCGCCTCCCGCAGGTCTTCGTTGTCGAGCACGAGCAGGTCGAACACCGCGTAACGGACCGCCCGGGAGCGCGCACGGTTGAATTCCTGCTGCAGCAGGTCGAAGCGGGAACGTCCATGTTCGTCGAACGCCACCAACTCGCCGTCCAGTACGCAGGCACGGCATGCCAATGCCCGCACCGCGTCCGCGATCGAAGGCAGTTTTTCCGTCCAGTCGAGACGGTTGCGCGAGAGCAGCCGCAGCTCGCCGTCGCGTCGCCACGCCAGCATCCGGTAGCCGTCGTACTTCACTTCGTGCAGCCAGGCGTCGCCTTGCGGTGCACGCGGGTGCAAGCGCGCAAGCTGCAAATCGAACTGCTTCGCGGGCGCCAGCACCGCCGCTTTCGTGGAGCGCGGCGTGCGTTTGCCCTTCGGCCGCTTGCCGTGCGGGTGCGTGCCGCGATCTTGCCGCGATTTCCAGTCCGAGAGCGCGGTGTCGTCGGCCACGTCGTCATCGACCACGAATTCGTCCGTGCCCTTGATCAGCAGCCACTGCGGCTTGTCGCGCTGCATGCGGGTGCGCACCAGCGACCAGCGGCCGCGCAGGCGCGCACCGTGCAGTTCGAAGCGCAGGTGGCCGTCCTCCAGTTGGCGAGCCGCGGAACCCTGGGTGCTCCACGTGCCTTCGTCCCAGATTGCGACGGTGCCTGCGCCGTAATGGCCTTCCGGGATGGTGCCCTCGAAGGATGCATAGCCAAGGGGGTGATCCTCCACCTGTACCGCGAGGTGTTTCTGTGCAGGATCGCGCGAGGGCCCTTTCGGCACCGCCCAACTGCGCAATACGCCGCCGAGTTGCAGGCGCAGGTCGAAATGGCGACGCCGTGCATGATGCAGATGAACCACGAATTTCCTGCCGCCCCCCGAACGGGCTCGACGCGGGGTCGCCGCCGGCTCCGGCGTATGTTCGAACCGGCGCTTGCGCCGGTACGTATCCAGTCGCGGGCTGCGGCGTCCTGCCATCCAGCGAGCGTATCAGCGCGCGGTTCACGGCAGGTGAACGCCGGCGTACACGCGGATTTGACGCCGGCTGCACACAGAAGGCGTATGCTCCGACGCTCGCGACAGCAACAACAACAAAGGAAGGAGAACGCCATGGATCAGGCCAACTTGCTCGACATGCTGGCGGTGATCGACGAAGAATGCCGCTACAACCAGGCTGCAGCGCTGGTGGCTTTCGGCCCTGCGCAACGCGAGATGTTCGCGCGCAGGGCGTGTCAGGGCGCAGCCGTCGTCCGCAGGATCCGCCGCGACATTGCGGGTGCGCGTTCGCGGCGACGCATCAACGCCTGCATCGAGAAGCTGCTCGATGCCGAGATCAATATCTGCCGTAGCGCGACGGAACCCCTGGATCCGCGGCAGCGTCGCGGCGCGTGACCCGGATGCGGCGCGGATCGCATCGCCGCGCCGCGTAACGGTTGCCGTCGCGCGAAAAAATTTCCACGTATCCGCAAGGCCACCTTGGTGGGTCCTTGTGCATTGCCACGCGACTTGCGCGAGCATTCGATCGAACCTCGCGCGGCGCTGCTGACCCGGTTGTACCGTGCCGCGCTGGCGCGGTGGGAGTCGCTGAACGGCACGTGAAATCCTGCGTGCCACAAATCCCCGCGTGGGCGCTGCGGGCTTTCCGAACGCGCTGTGAACGCGGGCGCATGCGGATGCGCTGCCTGGCCCGGGATGGCACACGGTTTGCTTCCATCAGGCGCCACACCCTCGGTGGCAAACAAGGAAGGAGAGAGTTCGACATGAAAAGCCAACACGTTTCATTGATGATCGCGCTGCCGGCCGCCCTGCTGCTCGCGTGCGCAGCCAATGCGCAGCAGACCACCCCACCGCAGACACAGCCTGCGATGCCGACCACCACGGGCACGCAGAACAACCGCACGCAACGTACTGCTCCGAGTTTTGCAACGGTGGCCGGTTCCAAGGGCTACGTGACCAAGGCCGATACGAAAGGCCACCAGTGGTGGGCAAATCACTTCAGCAAGTGCGACTCCGACCACAACGGCAAGCTCACTCGTACCGAATACGCCGCTTGCCGGCAGTAGTTGAACTGCACGACGCGCCGGCCGTGCGGTCGGCGTGTTTGCGTCATCGCCAACGAGGGAATCCGCATGGCACTCAAACTCATGGAAGAGAAGGGCACGCCGCTGGAGCGCCAGCGTTTCACGCTGCGCGAGCTGACCCCGGCACCGATGAGCAAACTGGATGACGATGCGTTCACCCGCGTTCGCATCATCCTGATGAACGGCATCGAGCAGGGCGCCAACCGTTTCCAGCACCTGGCCGCGCACTTCAACGAGAACCTGCGCGAACCCCTGGCGCGGGTGCGCCGCGTCGAACAACACCAGCAGACGATGGTGAACTGGTTGCTGCCGCCGGATGACTCGCCGCTGGACATCACCCTTGGCTACGAGCAGGTCGCGATCGAGATCACCGCCAGTGTCGCCGAGCACGAGCCGGACGATTACTTGGCGCAGGTTTACCGCTTCGGCCTGCTGGAGGATTTCGACCACCTGTACCGCTACTCGGCGCTGGCCGACCGGCTGGAAGGCAAGGATGCCAACAATATCCTGCAGTCCTACACGGATGTCCTGCCCGGCCGGCCGACCAGCGTCGAGCATCGCGACCCGCACGACGACCTGCGCGACCATTACGATCGCAAGAAAGCGGCGCCCCTGAGCAAGGTGCATGCGCTGACGCTGTTCACCGGCGAATACCAGACCCGCAACTACTACCTGACCGTCGGACCGATGTACAGCGACCCGGTCGCGCGCGGCTTGTACGCCGAGATCGCGTCGATCGAAGAGCAGCACGTCACCCAGTATGGATCGATGTGCGATCCGGACGAGACGTGGCTGGAGAAATGGCTGCTCTACGAAGCCACCGAGGCGTACAACTATTACAGTTGCCTGCAGTACGAGGGCAATCCGCGCATCCGCGCGATCTGGGAGCGCTGCCTCGATTACGAGCTCGGTCACCTGCAGCTGGTGATGGGGCTGTTCAAGGACATCGAACGCCGCGATCCGGCCGAAGTGCTGCCGAGCGAGCTGCCCGACATGATCGGGTACAACACCCACCGCGAATTCATCAAGAAGGTGTTGAAGAAGGAAGTGGACTACACCGCCGAGGGCCACCGCATCCTGCCACGCGAGCAACTCGGCGACGGGCAGCGTTCCTCCGAGTACCGCGACCATCTCAACAAGGAAGGTTCGTATTCCGAAATGGTCGCCGAAAATTACGTCTGGCGACCCGGCACCGAGCTGGTCGACCGCGCTCCGAACCCCTGAGAGGACAAGCCCATGGAAGAAACACAGGCACGTGAACAACCGATCGGCCACAACCGCACTGGCGTCAAGGCTTCGCCGATGGACGGCCACAATCTGGAAAGCACCACTTCTGATGCGCCGCCGCCGCCGTCCGGGCCGTTGCAGGCCACCCGCATGCGTGTGGACCAGGCACGCCAGGCCGACGCGCTCGGTTCGGTGCCGCCCACCGCCACCGCGAGGGGCGTGGTTGCGACCGCGATGCAGGCGTTGCAAGGCCATCGCCTCGCGTCGTTCGTCGACAGGTTGGGCGAGCGGCTGGCATTCGAACGCTCGGGCGTGCGCGCGTATGAAGCGGTACTGGTGAAATTCGAGGCGCTGGGCACGTGGCAGGGCGGTCCGACCCGCGACCTGCTGCAGGAACAATGCGACGAGGAGTTGCGGCACTTCCGCATGATCCGGCAGACGCTGGAACACCTCGGTGCCGACCCGACCGCAATGACGCCTTCGGCCGACGTGGCGGCGGTGCTGGCTTCGGGCGTGTTCAAGGTGCTGGCCGATCCGCGTACATCCTTGTCGCAGGCGCTGCACGCATTGCTGGTGCTGGAAGACGTGGACGCCGACGGCTGGGACATGCTGGTGGAAATCGCCGCGAACACCAGCCAGAAGGAACTCGCCAGTGAATTCCGCAATGCGCTCGCCACCGAGGAGACCCACAAGGCGCGGATCCGCGACTGGCTGGGCAAAGCCGCAATCGAGGACGCGCAGCGCAACGGCGGACAGGCGACGAGGCACTAGGGTCTGTCGGCGCCATTCCCCGTGGTCGCACCGTTTGCCCGCAGAGCAATGAAGAATGAGAAGTATCCATGTCGATACAAGGGCGAACGACGGCGCAGGTACGTGGGCAAACGGTCACGGCCGTTCGGGTTGTTCCGCAGCGGCCGCCATACCGCGTTGCGCGCCTCGTCCACAGACCCGCCATGGCGCTGCGCCGTGCGCCTTGTCCGGCACCGCTGCGGAAGCAATGCGGCTCGCTGGGGATGGCGTTGACAGATCCTGGCCCATGCGGCTGATCGCGCGCCGACCATGCGCACACGCGGACTCGAAAGACGTACACCGAAAAGCAAGCAGCGGCGCGCGGGCAAGGGAGCATTGCGCCATGCGAGCGACAGTGAACCCGGGATCACCCGCCGTCGCGCCGGTCGCGGTTTCGTGTACCTCGACGAACGTGGAGCGCGCATCCGCGAGGCGGCCATCCTTGCACGTATCCGCGCCCTGGCGATCCCCCCGGCCTATGTCGATGTCTGGATCTGCAGCGACCGGCGAGGGCATCTGCAGGCGACGGGCCGGGATGCGCGCGGCCGCAAGCAGTATCGGTATCACCCGGCCTGGCAACGGCGGCGCGATTCGAAAAAATTCCGGCGTCTGCTGCGCTTCGGCGCGCGGTTGCCGGCGCTGCGCGCGCGTATACGCCGCGACCGGCGAGCCGCGGGACTGCCGCGCGACAAGGTGCTGTCGATCATGGTCGGCGTGATGACGGCCACGTCCCTGCGCATCGGGGATCCTGGGTACACGCGCAGCAACCACTCCTATGGGTTGACCACGCTGCGGTCGCGCCATGTGACATTCCGCAGGGACGGAAGCGCGATTTTTCGTTTCCCCGGAAAGAGCGGGCAGACCCGCGAAGCCGAATTGCACGATCGCCGTCTTGTCCGACTGGTGTGCCGGTGCAGCCGGTTGCCGGGGCCGGCGTTGTTCCAGTACGAGGATGAAGGAGGATACCGGCGTGTGGCGGCTGCCCAGGTCAACCAATACCTGCACGATATCCTGGGCGAACGTTTCAGCGCCAAGGACTTCCGGACGTGGACGGGCACGCTGACGGTGATCAATTGCCTGGCGGGTACGCCCCTGCCCGACACGGCCGGTGCGCGCGCCAGGCGCGCAGCCGTCAAACAGGCGGTCGCGACTGCCGCGGAGCAGCTCGGCAATACGCCGGCGGTGTGTCGCAAGGCTTATGTGTGCCCCGAGGTCGTGGCCGGTTGGCTTGCCGGAGAGTTGCACCGCTTCGTGCCGGCCGGCGTGGCGGGCCGGCCGCGCCCGCTGGAGCGGGCGGCGGTGCGTTTCCTGAGGCACTGTCTGGATTCATGACAAGCGCCGGTTGTGGCGCCGAGGAGAGCAAGATGACCAAGCTTGAAAAACCGTTGCGTCGCGAGATCGACATCGAATCGAAGCCATACACGCTGACGCTGGATCGATACAGGCTGAAGTTGACGCCCAAGGGACACCGCAACGGCTTCGAGATCCCGTGGTCCGTGCTGCTGCAGCTGGGCGGGCGGGAGCAGGCCGCGCTCGCATCGATCACTCCGGTGATCTGACGCACGATTCCGTTTTCTGCCGCTGCAGCGAAAAAAAATCCCGTTCCGTACGTCGTTCGGTAAGCAATTCCCGGTTGTACGGTCGGGTTCATGATGGTGAATCGATCGCAACCGCGTATGCGGCAGGTCCGACGTCCCGACGCGGGTTGTTTTCGGCATGCATCGAAAGCCCCCCGCGCGGGAAGTCGCGATCGGCATGGTTCTTGCTCGGAAGCTTGCGCCGCGCCGGCAACGGAGGAGCTTCTGGAATGGATGCCATGGATACGTGGATGACTTGGTCGACGCGCTCCTGATGTGCGGAGAAGACCGCAACGAATTGCGTGGCCGCGCCTTCACCCTCGGGGGCGGTCCGGACAATGCGATCAGCCTGCGGGATCTCCTGGACGAAATCCGCGTGCTGCAAGGGCACGCCCCGCGCGTGCTGCGCGAAGACGGGCGCACGGGCGACCAACGCTGGTTCGTCGCGGATACGCGGCGTTTCGGCGCTGCCATCGGATGGCGGCCGCGCGTCGGCGCCAGGGACGGCATCGCCCGGCTGTTTCAATGGCTGTCGCGCGAATCGTATGATGCAGCGCTCACCATGGGCGCGCACGCCGCATGAATGCCCAGCTCGCGCCGGCCGCATCGTCCAGCATCACCGTTGCGCAGGCGGTGTTTCTTGGCGAGGGCCGCGTGCAGATGGTCGAACGGTGCCTGCGCGCACCCGCCCCGGACGAGGCTCTGGTGCGGTTGCGCGGTTGCGGGGTGTGTGCGTCCAACCTGCCGGTGTGGGCAGGTCGGGAATGGTTCGATTATCCGCTGGAGCCAGGCGCGCCCGGCCACGAAGGCTGGGGCGAGATCGTCGCACTCGGCGAAGACGTGAAGGATTTTTCGGTCGGCGACAAGGTGGCGCTGCTGTCGCAGCACGCCTACGCCAGCCACGATATCGCGCCGGCTTCCATGCTGGCGCGGCTTCCGGAATGTGCCGGCGATCGCGCGCTGCCGGGCGAGCCGCTGGCGTGCGTGATGAACATCCTGCGCCGCAGCGACCTGCAGCCGGAGCAATGGGTGGCGGTGGTCGGAGTCGGTTTCATGGGTGCGCTGCTGGTGCAAGCCGCCGTGCATGTCGGCGCGCGGGTGATTGCGCTCACGCGCCGGCGCTGGGCACTCGAAATGGCCGAGCGCTGCGGCGCCACGTACATGCTGGACGGCCGCGATGCGCAGGCCGCAGCCCGGGTGGTAGCGAAGTTGACCCGCGGCCGCGGCTGCGAGCGGGTGATCGAAGCCGTAGGCGAACAGGCCACGCTGGATCTGGCGACCGCGTTGTGCGCCGAGGGTGGCCGCCTGATGATCGCCGGGTACCATCAGGATGGGCTGCGCCAGGTCAACATGCAGCAGTGGAACTGGCGCGGACTCGACGTGATCAATGCGCACGAACGTGATCCGTCGGCGCAAGCGCGTGGCCTGCGCGATGCGATGCACGCGGTGGCCGACGGCATCCTGGATCCGTTTCCGCTGCTCACGCACCGTGTGTCGCTGCAGGAGCTGGGTCGTGCATTCGACCTGATGCGCGAACGCCCGGACGGCTTCATGAAAGCGGTGGCGCTGCCGTGAGCGCGATCCGCGAGGCCGCTGTCGTCCAGCTGCGGCCACGTCGGCTCGCCGCGCGCAAACCGCGTCTCGGCTTTCTCGGTGTGGGCTGGATCGGGCGTACGCGAATGCAGGCGCTGGTGGACGCGAGCGTGGCCGAAGTGGTGGCAATCGCCGATCTCGACCCAGCGCTTGCGCGGCAAGCCGCGCAATCCGGCGGCGCCCGGACCTGTACCTCGATGGAGGCATTGCTGCAACAGCGACTGGATGGCGTGGTGATCGCCACGCCCAGCGCCCTGCATGCCGGACAGGCGATGGTGGCCCTGGAACACGGCAGTGCGGTGTTCTGCCAGCAGCCGCTGGCACGCACCGCCGCCGAGGCCGCGCGGGTGGTGGCTGCGGCGCACGCACACGACCGCCTTCTGGGCGTGGATTTCAGCTACCGCCGTGTGGCGGGCCTCGCCGCCCTGCGCGAGCAGATACGCGCCGGTGAACTGGGCGAACTTTATGCGATCGACCTGACATTCCACAACGCCTACGGACCCGACAAGGCCTGGTTTTACGACGTGACGCAATCGGGCGGCGGTTGCGTGATGGATCTTGGCGTCCACCTGATCGATCTTGCAATGTGGATCACCGGCTGCACTCGCGCGGAGCAGGTCGAGGCGCACCTGTACCAGCACGGCAGACGGTTGTTGTCTCCCCTCGCCGTGCCGGAGGATTACGCAAGCGTGCAGTACCAGGTCGGCAACGGCGCCTGCGTGCGCCTGACCTGTTCATGGCGGCTGCCGGCCGGAGCCGATGCGGTGATCGAGGCGTCGTTCTACGGCACCCGCGGCGGCGCATCACTGCGCAACGTCGCGGGATCGTCCTACGACTTCACGCTGGATCGCCTCGACGGCACCGGGCGTCGACGTCTGGCCTCGCCACCCGATGCATGGGGCGGGCGGGCGCTGGTCGATTGGGCGTCCAGGCTTGCGCTTGACGGGCGCTTTGATCCCGCCGCACGCCGCTTCGTGGATGTCGCCGCCATCGTGGACCGGATCTATGGGCGCTGACGCCGGTTTCACATCGCTCGCCCGACCGGCGCGGCGCATCCTGATGACCTGCGACACCGTCGGCGACGTGTGGCGCTACGCTCTCGATCTGTCGCAAGCCCTGTGCGTGCGTGGCCACACCGTCGTGCTGGCGGCGATGGGACCCGCGCCAAGCCGCGTCCAGCAGGCGGAGGCCGCGGCCATCGAAGGCCTGTCGCTGCATTCGCGCGCCTGCAAGCTGGTATGGATGGATGATCCGTGGCGCGACCTGCGCGAGGCTGGCCAATGGTTGCTGCGGCTGGCCGACGCAACGCGTCCGGATATCGTCCACGCCAACGATTTCGGTCACGCGGCGCTGGCGTGGCCGGCGCCAGTGCTCACCGTTGCCCATTCGTGCGTGGCTTCGTGGTGGCGGGCGGTACATGGCGTCGCGGCGCCACCGCAATGGGAGCGTTATCGCGTGCACGTGCGCGCTGCACTCACGGCCAGCGACCTTGTCGTCGCCCCCAGCCATGCCATGCGTGCGGCACTCGAAACCGAATACGGAACAACCGGTGCGGTGCGCGTGATCCCGAATGGATGCCGCGGGGCTGAAGTGCATGCATGCCGCAAACGCCCGCTGATCCTTGCTGCCGGCCGGCTGTGGGACGAGGCCAAGAACCTCAGTCAGCTTGCCGCGGTCGCGCCCCGGCTGTCGTGGCCTGTTTGCCTGGCCGGACAGGATTGCGCCCCCGGCGGCACGCGTGCCGTGTTCGCCCGCGTGCGCAAGCTCGGGGTGTTGCGGCCTGCCGTGATGCGGCGCTGGTTTGCGCGCGCCTCGATCTACGCTTCGCCCGCGCGCTACGAACCATTCGGGCTCTCGATCCTTGAAGCCGCGCAGGCCGGCTGTGCCCTGGTGCTGGGCGACATTCCGAGCCTGCGCGAGTTCTGGGACGGCGCGGCGCTGTTCGCGTCCCCCGACGACCACGCCGCACTGCAGGACGCACTCGGGTGGTTGATCAGGGACGGCGGACTGCGCGCACGCTGCGGGGCCCGCGCGCGCCGCCGCGCGGTGTTCATGACCGCAACCCGGATGGCGGACGCTTACCTTGCCGCCTACGACACCGTCATGTTGCGCGTGCCGGCGGCTTCGCACCTGAAGGCCTGCGCATGAAATTCGTGTTGTTCTACCACTCGCTGGTGTCGGACTGGAACCACGGCAACGCGCATTTCCTGCGCGGCATCGTGGCCGAACTCATTGCGCGTGGCCATCGCGTGGACGTGTACGAGCCCCAGGACGGCTGGAGTCGTCGGCACCTTGTCGCCGCACACGGAACGCAGGCCATCGACGATTTCCGGCGCCGTTTTCCACTTCTGCACAGCAGGGAATACGCGATCGGGCAATTCGACGTGGGCGCGGCGCTCGATGGCGCCGATGCGGTCATCGTGCACGAATGGAACCCGCCCGAACTGGTCGCGCGGATAGGCCGTGAGCGGCGCGACGGCGGAAGCTTCCGGCTGCTGTTTCATGACACCCACCATCGCAGCGTGACCGCGCCGTGGGAAATGGCGCGTTACGAATTGCGCGAGTACGACGGCGTTCTTGCGTTCGGCGGGGCGATTCGCCGGCGCTACCTGGAAGAGGGCTGGCACGACAAGGTATTCACCTGGCACGAGGCGGCCGATACGCGCGTGTTTTATCCGCATGCGCGCGAAATGCCGACCGGACAACTCGTCTGGATCGGCAACTGGGGCGACGGCAAGCGCGCGCGCGAGCTGGAGGAATTCCTGTTCGGGCCGGTGCGTGATCTGCGGTTGCGTACCAGCGTGCACGGCGTGGGTTATCCGCCGCAGGCGCGCAAGGCGCTGGCCGACGCCGGCATCGACTATCGCGGATGGTTGGCGAATTGGCGCGTACCGGAAATTTTCGCGTGTGCCACGGCCACCGTGCATATTCCAGGGAGACCGTATGCGCAAGCCTTGCCCGGCATTCCCACCATCCGGGTGTTCGAGGCACTTGCCTGCGGCATTCCGCTCATCTGCGCGCCGTGGTCGGATTGCGAGGGACTGTTCTCGGCCGGCACCGACTACCTGAGCGTCGGCAATCGTGTGCAAATGCGATATGCATTGCGCGATGTGCTGAATGATCGGCAGCTGGCGGCTGCACTGGCGACCAGCGGCCAGCGGCGCATCGTGTTGCACCACACCTGCGCGCATCGCGTCGACGAACTGGAGGCGATCCTGGCCGGGATCGGCGTTGCACCGGAGCGGTCACGAAGCGGCAAGGAGGCTGCACATGCGTGAGAAACTGAATATCTCGATGTTTGGCTCCAGTCTGGTGTCGTCGTACTGGAACGGCGCGGCGACGTATTATCGCGGCGTATTGCGGGCGCTGGCCGCGCGCGGGCATCACATCCGGTTTTATGAACCGGACGCGCTGAACCGCCAGAAGCACCGCGACATCGCCGATCCCCCGTGGGCAATCGTGCATGTCTACCCGCCCGGAGAGGATGGCGCCCTCGAAGCGTTGCGACATGCACGTTGCGGCAGCGACATCCTGATCAAGGCCAGCAGCGTCGGCGCCGATGACGCGTTGCTGGAGCGGGAGGTGGCAGGCATGCAGTCGTACGCATGCGCGGCCCTTTTCTGGGATGTGGATGCGCCGGCCACGCTGGAACGCGTGCAATCCGACCCGGACGATCCGTTCCGCGAACTGGTGCCGCGTTTCGACCTGGTGCTGACCTACGGCGGCGGCCCGCGCGTGGTGAATGGGTATCGCGCGCTCGGCGCGCGCGGCTGCGTGCCCATCTACAACGCGCTCGATCCCGCGACCCATCACCCCGAGCAGCCGCAAGCGTGTTACGCCGCCGACCTCGCATTCCTCGGAAACCGGCTTCCGGATCGCGAATCCCGGATGCAGCGATTCTTCTTCCAGCCTGCGGTCCAGCTTCCCGGGTACCGGTTCCTGCTGGGCGGCGCGGGCTGGGATGTCGCGCCGCCGAACGTGCGGGTGCTCGGACACCTGCCGACGGCCGAACACAATGCGTTCAATTGCAGCGCGCGGCTGGTGCTCAATGTCGATCGGGAAAGCATGGCGCGTTTCGGCTGGTCACCGCCCACCCGGGTGTTCGAGGCCGCCGGTGCCGGGGCGTGTCTGATCGTCGATCGCTGGGAGGGCATCGAGGCCTTCCTTGAGCCCGACCGTGAGGTGTTGGTGGCGGACGATGGCGACGACGTGGTGGAATTCACGCGCAGCGTGGGCGAAGCCCGCGCGCGCAGCATCGGGCAACGCGCGCGCAAACGGTTGCTGCGCGAACACACTTACGCGATGCGTGCGGCCCAGGTCGAAGCCGTGCTGCTGGGCAGGCAACTGGAGGCTGCCTGATGCACGGCGCGTTGGATATCGCGTTTGTCGGGCTGTCGTTGTCACCCGCTGGGCGATTTTCCCGCGTTCAGGTGGCGCGAGATCGCACGCCGCTTGCCGGCCGACCTGCATGGCCGGGGACGCGCACTGGATGTCGACTGCAATGCAGATTTCTACAGTTTCCAGCTTGTCCGGCGCGGCGACAGGGACTTGAGTCTCGAGCGCTGGGGGAGCCGGGCGCCGCCCCGGTTTGTCGGGGAAAATACTTCCTGTTTGCAGCGCATTGGTAAATCATTTCCGTATCCCGGTTCCCTCGCAATGGCGCTTCGCGGGCGTCATCAGGGACCCCGCGCCCTCGCTGCCGCCGTGGATGTGGCGCGGCCATTGGGTTTCAGCCTCGCGTTCACGTGCCGTTGCCCGACGCCGTCCGTTCGGCACGCATCTTGCTCTCCAAGGATGCCGCGACTGAGTGGCAGAAATTGATCGAAACGGAATCGATTGAGTGGTCCAGCCTGTAGACATGGACTTCGGGCAGCGATGAAACGAGGCGAAGACCTCACGTCATTGAAAACCATTGCCCGGGCTTTACCACCTGCTGATGCGACCGAGTGGGCCGAGTGAGTAGACAGCGCCTTTTGCACCTCAGTCGCGGCGTACTTTCCAATCCAAGCGTGCCTGGCAGGAGAAACGGAATGAACGAGGACAAGATCAAGGGACAGTGGAAACAACTGCACGGAAAGCTGCAGACGCGCTGGGGAAAGTTGACGGACGACGATCTGGATGTTGCCGATGGAAGCTCGGAGTATCTGGCAGGGAAGCTTCAGGAGCGTTACGGAATCGCCAGGGATGATGCAAAGCAGCAACTTCGGGACTTCGAAAGGGATATTTGATGCGCGTTCGCCCTGTCGCGGAAGAGCGGCATGTAAAGGGCGTACGCCGTTGTCCATGAAGCGCCGACTCCCCTCCGGCGCTTCATGCGGGTTCAAGGATGAACCGCTCCGGGTCGGGCGTGTTGTCTTTACGCCCCGCTCGCCGCCCGAGCGCGCTCCTCGCGCGTGATCGGGTACTCCCGGGCAGCGAACGGATCTCGCTGCCCGGGGTTTTTTTCTGGAGCTTGAGCTGAGTGTCGGGACACATGGCCGCACCCGCCATCGCCCGATGCCATTCCCACCACCCAACCGCAGCACGGCGGGAGCAAAGGAGCAGCCATGCTTTATTACGCCATCGTCTTCCTCGTCATCGCGCTGATCGCGGGCTTTCTGGGCTTCTTCGGCATTGCCGGGCTGGCCGCCACCATTGCGAAGATCCTGTTCGTGATCTTTGTGATCCTTTTCATTATTTCGCTGATCTTCGGGCGCCGTCGGTCGCGCTAGCAAGTTTCAATCCTCTTGCTGTCATTCCCGCGAAAGCGTGACTGCGTTTGCAGGATCGCAAACGCGAACGCCGTAGGTGGCTTGAAGGGCGAGCGCCAAGGATGGCGCGAGTAATCCAGTGCCTTCATCTGCATCGCGTTGATGCCGGGGGCGCTGGACCCCGGATATCGCTTCGCGACTGCGTTTGCAGGATTGCAAACGCGAACGCCGAAGGCGGCGCGTAGCGCGAACGCCATGGATGGCGCGAGTAATTCCGGGATGACGAGCAAAATCAGGCCTTCCCTGGCAGCGGTGGCTCGGCGCGCGCCAACCGGGTGTTTCCCGGCACCGGGGTAAACGCGTCACCCGCTTACGCGTGCAAGCCCAAGCCCAGTGATGCGATGGTGCGCTTGAGCGCGCGCAGGCTGTAGGGTTTGGGCAGGATCGCGGTGCGGCCATCATCCACGTCGCCGCAGCGCTGCACCGCATGGCCGTAACCGCTGGTGATGATCACCGGCAGGTCGGGGTTGTGCATGCGCATTTCGCGAATCGCGTCCATGCCGTTCTCGCTGCCCAGGTTCACGTCGACGATCGCAAGATCCGGTGTGGGCCCATCCGCGATTGCGGCACGCATTTGGGTCAGATTGCCGGCTTCCACCGTGTCCAGTCCGAACTCGCGCAGCAACAGGCTCATCGTCTGGCGCAGCGAAGCATCATCCTCCAGCAACAGCACACGCAGCAGGCAGGTGGTTTCCGCCTGCGGCTGCCGGGCGTCGAGCAGCGCGCGGACGCGCTGCGCGAGCTGCATCCGCGTGTACGGTTTCGCCAACAATTCCACGTCGGACTGCAACTGTCCGCGCTGCTGCACGATGCCACGTGGATAGCCGGACATGAACAGCACGGCCAGGTCCGGCCGCTGCGCCCGCGCCCGCTTGGCCAGCTCGCCGCCGTTCGTCACCGGCAGGCCAACGTCGGTCAGCAGCAGTTCGATTCCAGGGTACTCGTCCAGCGCATGCAACGCGTTGGAAGCGTCGCCGGCTTCCAGCACCGTGTAGCCCAATTCGCGCAACTGTTCCGCGCAGTAGCGCCGCACGCCGGCCTCGTCCTCGACCACCAGCACGGTCTCCTTGCCGCGTGGCGGCGGCGCGGGTTCGGCGACGTCCACGCTGGCCGCGTTGCCTTCGCGGGAGCGCGGAAGAAAGATCCGGATGGTCGTGCCCGCGTCGGCCGCGCTGGAGAGCGTGAGCCGCCCGCCCGACTGGCGCACGAAACCGTACACCTGTGACAGGCCCAGCCCGGTGCCGCGACCCAGTGGCTTGGTAGTGAAGAAGGGTTCACATGCGCGTTCCAGCACGTTGGCGGGCATCCCGGTGCCGGAGTCGATGATCGCGATCACCACATAGTCGCCGCTGATGCGGTCATCGCCCAGCAGCTGATCGTCGAGGTGTTCGTTGGAAACATCCAGCGTGAGGTCGCCGCCGCCCGGCATCGCGTCGCTTGCGTTGATGGCGAGGTTGAGAATGGCCGACTCGAGCTGGTGTGCATCCACTTCGCACGGCCAATTGCCGGAGAACGTGGTGCGCACGCGAATGTTCTCGCCCAGCGCGCGCTGCAGCATGTCGGACATTCCCGCCAGCAGCATGGTCACGTTCACCGGCTTCGGATTCAGCGGTTGTCGCCTGGAGAAAGCCAGCAGTTGCCGGGTCAGCGTGGCAGCGCGTTCGGCTGCATTGGCAGCGCGTTCGGCGGCCGTGCGTATTTCCGGTTCGTCCGGGTGCAGGCGCAGGACCGCATCGATGTTGCCGAGAATGATCGTCAGCAGGTTGTTGAAGTCATGCGCGATGCCGCCGGTGAGTTGCCCGACGATTTCCATCCGCTGGGTCTGCTGCAGCCGTTCCTCGGCGACCTTGGCGGCAGTGACATCG